>SLIO01000382.1 GCA_007135635.1 Methylomicrobium sp.
AGATTGACCAACTCAAAAAAGACCTACAGCGCAAGGAGAAAGCCTTAGCAGAAGCCGCGGCTTTATTGATCCTTCAAAAAAAGTGCCAAGCGTTCTGGGAGGAAAAGGCGTCATGATACCTCTTGCAGAACGCATGCATTTCAGAAAAGGGGTCAGGTTAAATTAAATAATCTAACCTGACCCCTTTTTTCACCTTTTTGCTGTTTTTGGGAAATTGGCTATGAACAATGCCTAGACGTAGACATCGATACTGCCTTCGGCTGCCGGCGTCGACTCGATCAACTTAACTACGGCTTCGCCTTCCGCTTCCTGCTGGTCTTGAATTTTATTGAGTACCGCGACATTGGCATCGAGTGCGGTTTGCTGCAGGGAAATTCGGGTGGTTAGATTGGCTAAGCCCGAGACGGAATCTACCATGATAGGATCCTCTTTTTAATTAATGGTAAAGAGGGTATCGGCAAGAGCGCTTGATAGTTGAGAGGGGTGTTTCCGATTTTATGAGAAGATAAATGATGTTTAAGGTTTCTTCTTATGTATTTCTTGAAAACCGGGATAGGGAAGCGCCGCATATTCTATCGCAAGGAGCGTTAAAATAGGCTCCTATAAAGCGGCGCTGAAAAGGGATAACGTTGGGTTGTTATCCGATATAACGATAGTGCTCAGTTAAAAAGCTATTGTTTCTTGAAATAATAAATGTCGCCGTATTTCCCTTTGAGTGTCATGCTTTTTTCATCTTTTTCGATCAGGGAAAAAGTATCGAAGCGATCGGAGCGGCCCAATAGAGCAATTTTCAGTTTGCCGTCCTCTATTTCATACTTTACCGGCAATTGGTCATAATATGAGCCTTCTCGAGGGATATTCGTAATAGTGACCTTTCCGTCATTAAAAGCCCAAGTATCTTCGCGTTTTATCGTTTCTTTGGTATCGATTGACTTTTTAGTATATTCCAGTCTCCATTGGCCTTGAACGTCTTGAATCGATTCGAAGGCGGCTTCAGCCCAAGCATGGCCTGTAATAGCTATTAAGCCCAATAAAGCTGCAAATTTTATAATTTTCATAGTTTTTACCCTTGTGTTAAATAAGCAAATCCATTGTACGCGCGTGCAGAAGGAAAGTATCTCGAAATATTTCGAATGCGATTCGCTTTGGATTGGGCTTACCAAAAAGCAAGGGTTAGTTAACTCCGTGAATTCATTTACACGCTACCATTTTGAAGAAATTTAACTACAATCAATTGCACGCGCTCTTTTTTCTTATCTGGATCCGGTATATCTGTATTCCGATATCGATATAAACCGTATTATTTTGGATAATCCATGCAGGGCAATGAAATTGTAAATATTTGGCTAATCGGCGGCTTTGTTCTCATGCTGCTGGAAATTTTGTTGCCCGGCGGCATAGTATTTTTTCTAGGCCTCGGCGCTGTGCTGGTTTCCGCTTTGCTTTACGCCGGTTTGATAGAAGGCTGGCTACAAGCTTTCACTGTGTGGTTTATCTGTTCTCTTACGTTAGTTTTTGGACTACGTGGGGTCGCCCAAAAATTCATGCCCGCACAAGTCGATCAAGGGAAGACTGACGAAGACCTGGATGCCTATGATGCGCATGCTAAAGTCTGCGAGACTATACCCGTAGGAGGCGAGGGGCGTATTGCGTTTCGAGGCAGCACTTGGAAGGCAAGAAACTACCGTATTGATCAAAATTTGGACGTTGGGGCCGAGGTGCGCATCATTTTTCGCGAAAACCTGGTCTGGGTGGTTGACGCCATCGAAACCAATAAAACCACGAACGAAACCGACTCGAATAATAACCCAATAAAATAGGAGTACGCCATGCTTACCACCCTTACGATATTCGTCATATTGGCCGGTATCATCTTTTGGAAGCTGTTAATTGTAGTGCCGATGCGGCAGTCTTGCGTCTTGGAGCGATTAGGTAACTTTCGGCGCGTTTTGGAACCGGGATTTCATGTCGTTGTGCCCTTTTTAGACAAGGTGGCCTATCGTCATGAGATTCGCGAGCAAGTGTTCGATATTCCGGCGCAAAGCTGCATCACCCGAGACAATATTCAGGTTGCGGTCGATGGTATCGTTTATTTGAAAGTCATGGATGCCAAACGGGCCAGTTACGGGATTGGCGATTATCAGATGGCCAGCGTTAATTTGGCGCAAACGACGATGCGTTCCGAAATCGGTAAGCTGACGCTCGGCGATACCTTTTATGAGCGCGATAAATTGAATGAAGCGATTGTACGAGAAATCGACAAAGCCTCGGATCCTTGGGGAATCAAGGTCATGCGCTACGAAATCAAAAATATTTCGCCTTCTGCGCAAGTGGTGCATACCTTAGAAAAGCAAATGGAGGCCGAACGCGAAAAACGCGCTGAAATTACCTTGGCCATGGCGGAAAAAGAGTCGAAAATTCTAATATCCGAAGGTCATCGTCAGGAGGCGATCAATATTTCCGAAGGTCAAAAACAAAAACGTATCAATGAGGCCTTAGGGCGCGCGAGTGAAATTGGCATACTGGCCGAAGCCTCCGCCGAGGGTTTGCAGAAAGTCGCAGCAGCCATCAAGAAGCCGGGCGGCGATATCGCAGTAAAAATGCGTTTGGTCGAGGATTTTATCGATCGAACAGGCGAGGTTATGAAAGGAGCCAATGTATCGGTGTTACCTACCGATCTTGCCCACATCAAAGGTCTGTTGTCGGCGCTTAATCAAAACCTGCCTGTTGCTAAAATCGGAGCAAGCAAATGAATAACGAAGTGAGTCCAATCGATTTATTTAATTTTGCCGTATGGGGCATTATCTTTTTGGTCATTATTACTCAGCTGTTTCGTTCCATACGCATCGTTTCCACGCGCACCGCATTAATAGTAGAACGATTGGGCAAGTACAAAGCTACATTGGGTCCGGGTTTTCATGTGCTAATCCCGTTTGTCGACGTCGTGACCGCGATCCAAGACTTACGTGAAGAAACCATCGATGTGCCGCCCCAAGAGTGCTTTTCCAAGGACGAGGTGCAGGTCGAAGTCGACGGCGTTATCTATATGTCGGTTTCAGATCCTATCAAAGCGACTTATGGCGTGACCGATTATCGTTTTGCCGCGATGCAATTGGCGCAAACCACGACCCGTTCGGTCATCGGCACGTTGGAGCTAGACAAAACTTTCGAAGAGCGCGACATGATCAGTCAAGCGGTGGTTGACACGCTCAATGCCGCAGGCGAAACCTGGGGCGTGCATGTGCACCGTTACGAAATCAAGAATATTAAACCGCCGAGCACGGTTCAGTATGCGATGGAAAAACAAGTGACTGCCGAGCGTGAAAAACGCGCTATTTTGGCCAGAGCCGAAGGGGATAAGCAAAGCCGGATCAACACTTCCGAAGGCACGCTGCGAGAACTGATCAATTTGTCTGAAGGTGAACGCCAACGATTGGTCAACGAAGCCGAAGGTAGGGCTTCCGAAATCTTGGCTTTGGCGACCGCTACAGCCGAATCCATTGAGAAAATAGGGAATGCGGTCATACAACCGGGCGGCGAGGAAGCCATTAAACTCAATTTGTCGGAAAAGTTTATCGATAATATCGCGCATTTGGCCGATGCCGAGACATCGGTCATATTCCCCGCCGATTTAACCAATCTGAATCAACTGTTGGAAGCGCTCGATTTGCATATTGATCACAAGGCAAGCTCATGATGGATTGACTGCTTTGATGAACTTATTTAATGCGCGCCCCTCAATCAAGCCCTCCCGACTGCTCGTAGGCGCTTGCCTATTGTTATCGTTGTTTATCGGGCTAGGGGGCTTGGCGTATGGAAAAAAACCGAATGGCTCGGCGGCTCGCGTATACCTGGTAAACATAGATGCCGTAATTAATCCGGGTACGTCCGGCCTGCTCGAGCATGCAATCGAAACAGCAGAAGCCAATTCCGCAGCTGCGCTGATTATACGAATCAATACCCCGGGCGGCTTACTGAGTAGCACGCGAGACATGGTTCGCGTAATTTCGGAGTCTAAGGTACCGGTTATCGGCTATGTTGGTCCGGCCGGCGCCAGCGCGACATCGGCCGGTGCATTTATTTTGCTGTCCACGCACCTTGCGGTAATGAATTCCGGTACGAATGTCGGGGCCGCATCGCCGGTTGCGGGCGATGGCGGCGAGATACAAGGAACCATGGCAAAGAAAATAATGAGTGATACCCGGGCTTTTATGCGTGGTATTGCCAAGCATCACAATCGTAATGCGGATGTTGCCGAACGTTTCGTATCCGAAGCCGAAAGCCTATCCGCCGACGAAGCCTTGGAAGCCAATGTGGTCGATCTGGTGGTGCCGGGATTTTCTGATCTGATAAAAGCCGTTGACGGACGTGAAATTCAATTTCAGGGCCAATTGCTTATACTAGCGCTCTCGGATAAAGAAATTCGGCAGATTACCCCGCGGTTTATCGATCATATTTTGAATCTAGTCGCGCATCCTCAGATTGCGCACATGTTGATTTCTGTGGGGCTACTTGCGATTTTCATCGAAATGCTCGCTCCGGGCCTAACTCTTCCCGGTATTCTCGGCACGATCGCGCTAGTTCTGGGCTTGGTCGGCATGCAAGCCTTACCTGTTAATCTTGGTTTTCTAGTGCTGTTATTGTTCGGTATTGCGTTGATGCTTGCCGAATATTTTGTTGCCGGCTTCGGCGTACTGGGTATCGGCGGAGCGATCGCCTTTGTGCTGGGTAGTTTGAATCTTTTCGACGGCCCCATCCCGGCCGATCAGAGCAACACGATATTGTCGGTCAGTATCGCCGTGAGTGCCGCGATGCTGCTCGCTACTTTGCTTATCACCGGCAGCTTTATTTTCGGGTCGCGCAAGAAAAGCTTGAAAGGCAAAATCGGGGAAGCAATGGTCGATTTCGATAACAGCGGCTATGTGCTGGTCGACCATCAACGATTCCCCGCAGATACGCTCGAGCCTTTGCGTCACGGCGATCGGATCGAGGTTGTTAAAATTGATCGCAACGAACGCTTGCTGGTCAAAAAAACACGGAAAAATTTGCCCGGCACGACAAACGATTCGATCGATGAAGTCAAGCAAACAATCGCCGAGTCCCGTAACATGATTCGGCGAATCGAACAGGCCGGTAGTCGAATTCATAATCACGAATTCAAAAGTCGGATAGATCGTATCTGTACAGTTGCCGACAGCATTTTGAGTGAAATCGAAGCCAACCCGCGCGATATTCGCAAAGCTCGTAAATTTCTTAATGTTTATCTCGATGGAGCCATGCAGGTGACCGAAGGCTATGCCAAAACACATAGCCATATTCAGTCCGGACAATTGACACAGAATTTTCGTAATGTACTCGAAACGATTGAAGCGACTTTTCTGGAACAGCAGCAAAAACTGTTTGAAGATGACCTATTCGATCTCGATGTCAAAATCGAAGTATTAAACGCGCAACTTAAACGGGAAGGGATTCTTTGATGGCGGATTCGGTCATCAAGCGCTAAAGAGCGCGAAGATTTTCTACTCAAAAAAATGCTAATCGTTAATTCCATTCAGGGTCACCAAGAAAAGTAAGTTGGTCCCTCCATCCTTAAATCGATGGCATCATCGTGCGATCCAGCGCTTTTACT
>SLIO01000446.1 GCA_007135635.1 Methylomicrobium sp.
CTTCCGGACAGGTTGGCAATGACAATACAGCAGTTATCCAGTTCCAGTGCCGCACTGAGCAAACAACTGATGGTGTAAGTCACTCTGTTGGCCAGGGTACCCTCGCCAAAAGCGATCGTGGCCGCATTGTCCAGATAAGGCGGTAATTCGTCGATCATGATCAACGTCGGCTCATTGCCGATGATTTCTTTCCATTTGGCTTGATCGACGCTTTTGGGGCCGTCGATCCAATAAGGCTTGATTGCTTCCGCCTGGCCCAGTTGCGTCGCTATTTCACCCCAGATAAAGTTATCGGGATTGTTGCGACCGTTGAAAGCAGCGATACGGGCTTTGCCAAAGCTGATGCGAGAGGTTAGATCGTTGGGGAGAATTTGGGAACGGAGTTCGGGATGTCGTGCCAGCAGACCCAAGGCAATCATCATGTGAGTTTTACCACCCCCCATCGCTTGCGTCAGTTCAAAAACGGCCTGATCCGATTGCCCGGATAACCGCAGCATACCTTCGCGAAACAGCTGATCCATGCCTTGCGTGATAAAGTTTCGGGCAAAAAATTCTTGTCCATCACCTTCGTCTTTAATCAGATCAGACAGATTTTCTATCGCTTGACTCATCCGGTAATCCCGAATGATTGGATTAAATAAGCAAGCCTGTTTGACGGTTTTGATCATGCTCCCTGGGTCCTTATCTGATTTTCGATGCAGTTGATGATATTGAGCGGTGATACTTGGACGGTATAGTTTACTAGCTAGCTCTTAAAAGAATGATTTTTATCTAACAATCATGAAAGCTCAGCATCCCCCGAAGTATACATTCGCCCAATAATCAAAATCACTGGAAGACGAATTTTCTTTCAAAGCCCCCAAGCCATCCAGCATTTGTGATGCTCGTTTAGGATTACCCTGCAACTGGGCTGCGATGAAGCGTTGCTTGGCTTCTTCTGCCAAGACTTGTGTGGACAGTTCAAACATCAGTTAGCAGAGGTTAACGCTGCTGCCGCCAACGGTAATACACTTTCCCGTCATCGCATTGCCAACTCAAGCGTTGACTTCCACTGTCGTTGATAAACGGCTGGCAATCGTGATCGACTTTAAATTGCTCCCATTCGCCGTCGTCGATATTGGCACTCAGGTAAGCACCGATTAATTTGATAATGGCTATGCTGAATAATAGCCCGACGAAGGTAGCAGCTAAGTTGTGTTTCAGCGACAGTATGATTTTTGCGGTCTTTTCCGATAATGACATGGCAGACTTCCTCTACGGTTATCAAAGATGAATTATACCCATCGCAGATCAAAATCCGGCACCAGGGTGTCCGTCAAAGGACGCCGTGAATACATCCCTGTAGGCTCTATGCCAGCTCCATGCTGGCAAAGCCTTTGCCACACACCCTGGCGCCTCCTCAGGCACTGCCGAAATTTGAAGTGCGAAAGGTATATTTTTGCTCATCTATACCTGTTAGGTTTTTGACGTTGCTTTATTCGGGCTCCGAATTCAACGGCAGCTCCCGTGGTGCTGGGTCGGTGGACTGCTTGGCTTTTCTCGCGGCCTGTATCATTTCGTTGCGCCGTTTCTCGAGTACCAGTAGCTCGATATCCCTGCGTAAATATTCGGAAGTTTCCTGAGTGGCTTCATAGCGTTTTTTCTGCTCCTCGATCTGCATCGCCAGTTCCATTTCCTTCAGGCGGCTTTCGTGGTGCAGCCTTTCCGCATGCAGCTTTTCCTGCAATGTCTGAGCTTCTGATTGTTTCTGCGCGGCCAGAGCCATTTCCGCTTCGGATTCGATTTTTTTTAGGCGTTGTTCCTGTTTGAGCTTTTCTTGTTGCATACGCTCTTTTGCGGCGTTCCATTGCGCTTGTTGTTCCTCATACTGCTTGAGTTCGGCGGCGAGTTCCTTTTCTTTAAGTAACTGCTGATGCTTTAACTTTTCTTCTTGTAGTCGTTGCTCGGTTTCAAGTTGTTTGGCCAGTTGTTGGCTTTGTGTTTCTCGTTGCGTTTCCTGTTCGAGTTCCTGAAGGCGGGCTTGATGCCGGACTCGTTCCATGTAGAGACGTTCTTCCAGGCTGAATTGTTCGGTTATTTGTCGTTCTTGCTCCTTTAGCAAGCGTAAATTGGATTCGGCCTCAAGTGCTTGTTCCTTGATTTTCAATTCCGTTTCCCGATTTCGTTTTTCAATAAGGAGGCGTTCTTGTTCTTCTTGTTGGCGCAGGTTTTCCCGGTTTTGACGTTCGTTGAACTCGAAGTTTTTCTTTTGGATTTTTAAATAAATATCTTCTCGAGCAAAGCTATTATTCAGGTTCTGCGATTGAGCGACATCGGCAAAAGACGGCTGTATCGAGCATAACGCACGACACTGAATATGTTGAGTAATTAGTGTTTCGTTGATTTGTGTTTGAATGCGTTTTTCGATCGGCGCTAGACCGGATTCTATCCATTGGCCGTCATCGAGCTTTTTAATTTCCTGGTCGATGACATCGTGAACCAGGCTTTCATATGCTTTTTTAATATAGCGGTTGATCTCGGGCAAGGTCTCAAGATGTGCTATTGCATAGTGAATCGAGGCCTGAAAATGAATCGTTAGATTGATCTCGAGTATACAGAAACCGCCGTAGAGTTCCACATGACACTTCAGTGACCAGTCTTCGATCGGTAGTTGATAGATCCGATGATAAAAACGGGGTGTAAAAACTCTGGGACGGGGGAAAGCTTTCTGATAAGGGCCTAGTTTTGCGACGACCAAGCGTCGGCTGCCGTCGAAACCCGGGTCCCAAGTTTCATCCAGGTCATTCGCTTCGCTGGCGATATCGGCTAGCCAAAGGTCCAGAGGCGATTTATTGCTGTTCATGGGCGACGGGTTCGGTATTCATCGTTACAGGTTCTGCGCGTCCGGATTGCTCCTTGATTATTTGCAGTTTATCGCCCAGCTTTTCGGCAATCAACGGATAAAGCGTTGGTGCGAATTCTACGGTACGGTCATCGACTTTGCGCAAAAAGCCCCTGCTGAGTAATAGGCCGACCGCAAACATTCGCGGCCAGTCAATGTAGCGTTTGGCTTTTTCGATTTCGGTTTTTTCTATAATCATTTCCAGTGCATCGTTTTCGTTGATGCGGAATTGCGTGAACTGCCTAAGGCATTCGAAAACTAACTCTTCCTCTTGTTCGGTCAGCGGGCCGGGAGCTGTGAATTCCAAGCGGTAGGAGAGCAGCACAGTAAAAAAGTCGACCATGCCTGCGCACACCAAGGCAAACGTCGAAAAGCCCGTCCACATTGCAAAAGATGGTTTGATGCCTTGAATGTATTGTGAGTAAGGCATCAATACCGGCGCAGCGGGCAGGTTTGTGTTGAATTTGGCAACTTGCTGATTGAATTGCAATTGAACCGCCTGCAAGCCGCCCGATACTTGTTGATAAATTTCCCGAATAGATTCGGAATCCTGGTCAAGTTGGTTTAGATTGGTTTGTAGTGCGCCGATTTTGGCGTCGAGTAGCGTAAGTTGCTCTTCGAGACCTTCCAATTCGGATTTTTTGTTTTGAAAAAGTTCGTTATAGTGCCGCCAAATTCGGCCTTCACCGATTTGATTTCTCAATGATGGAGGAATTTCGGGATGTGTGCCGAAATAGGCTTGAGTGACTTGCTTATTCAGTTGATCGACCTCAAGCCGCTCTTTCGCCAGCAATTCACCTTTGATGGCGATGATATTGGTTAAATAATCCTCGACTTGATTGCGAACTTTGTTAAGGCGTTGGATGTGAATCGTGTCTTGCTCGGAGATTTCATAAAATTTGAAATAAGAAAACGACACCGATGCTCCCAATGCAATCAATAGCGAGGCGAATACGCTGAAATAACGCAATCGATTGGCGCGCCAATGAATCCCTGCAATTTCGAATGAGCAGATTACGATGATCGATTGAATCGCGACCGTGATAATGAGCGCGATCCAGGGTGTGATGAAATGCGACATGCCGTAATAAGTCGTAAACCCGGAAGCCAAACTGAGGGCGAGAACGATTGGGATGGTCCATATTCGCATCAGACTCACGAATAGGGTTTGAATGATGTTGATCAGACGTCCCAGGCCGCCGCTTTTCATTTTTATAATTATTCGGTTGTCCATCGTCTGACTTTATGTTGTTATTCGAGTAAGCGTAATCCTAAAAAATCAGCTGGAGCGCTTGGAATCCGTTCGTGCTGAGCCCTTCGGCTGCGCTCAGGAGAGCCTTGTCGAAGTATGAGCGAATCCAAGCGCCACCCATTGGATGAGCATTCTAAATCCCGCCCACCCTTCGACTAGGCTCAGGGCGAACGGGATTTAGAATGCTCAACTGATTTTTAGCGTTATTGCGGAAATTAGCAAGATTAAAAAAATTCTGCTAATAGTATCACATTGAATTTAAATAGTTTCTATTGAAAATAATCAAGCGGTTGTCTTTGTCCCGGCAGATGCGGGGGGCGGTTTAACCGCATATTATGACGTGTTTTAATTTACCGAGTGTCAATCATGAAAATAGCCATAATCGGAGCCGGGCATGTCGGTTCGTCGTTAGCGTATGCGTTGGTGTTGAAGGGTTTGGGCAATCATTTGTTGCTGGTTAATCGCGACGCTACCAAAGCGATGGGCAATGCATTGGATCTGCAGCATACCTTGGCTTTTTGTGAGCGGCCGATGCAAATCGAGGGCGGCCCGCTTGAAGAGGCGGTAGGCTGCGATATCGTCGCGATAACCGCTTCGGCACCGATGGCAAAAGGTATGAGTTCTCGTATGGAATTAGGCAAAGCCAATGTCGAGTTGTTTAAATCGTTGATTCCAATGCTGGTTAAAAATAATCCTGAGGCTGTTTTTATCATTATCACCAACCCGGTCGATGTAATGACCTGCTGTGCTAAGCGGCTTTCGGGATTGCCGTCGTCAAAAATCGTCGGCATCGGCACGCTGGTCGACTCGGCGCGTTTCAGAACCTTATTGTCGAAGGCCGAACAGATTCACCCCGACGATTTAAGAGCCTATATTCTTGGCGAACACGGACCAAATCAATTTCCGGTATTCAGTCATGCTTCGACCGGCGGCGAACCGATAACCGATAGTCCGAGGCATAGAGAAATTTTTGAAGAGGTCAACAAGGCCGGTTTCGAAGTCTATCAATTGAAAGGCTATACCAATTTCGCAATTGCTTCGGCCGCTTGCGAAGTGATCAGAACCATCGTTCATGACGAACACCGAACAATGCCGTTGAGTACTTGTTTTAGTGATTGGCAAGGCGTCAAAGACAATTGCTTCAGTATTCCGGTAGTATTGGGCCGGTCCGGCATCATTCGTTATTTGCAGCCCGATTTGAACGAAATAGAGCACGCTGCGTTGGAGAATACGGCAAGAACGGTCCGAGCCAATATCGATAGTTTGTTACCTGGGGGAGATGAGGTTTAGGTTAAAGGTCAAAGGTGAAAGGTGAAAGGTGAAAGGTGAAAGAGGAAAGAGGAAAGAGGAAAGAGGAAAGAGGAAAGAGGAAAGAGGAAAGAGGAAAGAGGAAAGAGGAAAGAGGAAAGAGGAAAGAGGAAAGAGGAAAGAGGAAAGAGGAAAG
>SLIO01000273.1 GCA_007135635.1 Methylomicrobium sp.
AAAGAATGATACTAAAGTTTATGGGCGTTGTTCGTCTTAAATAAAGAGGAGACAAATTATGAGTATCGATCGTTTAGTGATGGCGTTTGCCGGCAGTTTTATATTGTTGAGTCTGCTTTTGGCGCATTTTCATTCGCCGAACTGGCTATGGATTACCGCATTTGTCGGTGCGAACTTATTGCAAGCGTCGTTTACCGGATTCTGCCCGTTGGCGATGCTATTGAAAAAATTCGGCGTGAAGCCGGGATGTGCATTTTAAGAGCGATTATTTAAAATGCCAGGGAAGGCAGTATTCCCTTTTATACACACACTCGTTTTAGACTTGTAGTCAATTCATGGTGAGTCTGATGGCGCTCATTCAGTGTTAGATTTTGAATGTAAGTGGTTGATATACTAATTCGAAAGGCTTTTGTGTAAAAAGTAGTCAATTTAAAAAAGTTGTAACAAATATACGGCTTTGAGAAACGAGTCATCAAGTTACTCACAGACTTAACCACAGAT
Organism: Methylomicrobium sp.; assembly: GCA_007135635.1. Taxonomy (GTDB): domain Bacteria; phylum Pseudomonadota; class Gammaproteobacteria; order Methylococcales; family Methylomonadaceae; genus Methylotuvimicrobium. The sequence continues at coordinate 502 of SLIO01000273.1, forward strand.
TTTGTGAGTAACTCGTCAAGGGGTAATTGCAAATATACCCCAGTATTAGCCGAATTTCGGTGCTGGGCTATCTCCCGTCAAAGGACGCCGTCAATTCATCCTTAGATACTCTAATATCCCTTGCGTAACGTTCGTATATTAGGACTCTTTATCTAATTTTCGATATGAAAAACAATGTCGGTACCGAAGAGGGTGCTGTTGCTCGACCGACAGGCGTCGGCGGCAGGGCAGATTTTTGCTCCTGCAAAATCGGCATTCGCGCCATCCTTGGCGTTTGCAGATTTTTGCTCCTCGGCAATTGCTCCTGCATTGCCCTAATACAGGCCATCCTTGGCGATCAGATAGCTGCCTTCGAGTCGATAGGGACGTATTCACCCAGCACCTAAATTCCATAGGTCATTGGCAATGATTTAAAATCATGGCTAATTTAGGTGCTGGGTTTACGGTGGTCCTCGAGAGACACATCCGATACCTTTTATTCTTAGACGGTTTTTCTATCAAAAGGGAATAGCTTCTTCATGATCGTTAGGACCGCTAATTCCGGCAGCGAAACCCAATTTAAGAAATCGTTGGTGTTATAACCGGGCAATAAACGCTTTTAATAGTTTGGCGGTATCGGTCATTCCTTTGTGAAGATTTTGTTCGATTTCGGTCATGGTGATTTCGCCTTCTGATTTTCCTGCCGCCCAATTTGCGACGACTGCAAGCACTGCATAGTCGATGCGCTGTTCTCTTGCGAGAGCGGCTTCCGGCATGCCGGTCATGCCGACTAAGTCGCAACCGTCACGTTCCATGCGTTGGATTTCAGCAGTGGTTTCAAGCCGTGGGCCTTGTGTGCAGCCGTATATGCCTGTTGGCGTAACTGAAATTTGTGCATTTGCGGCAGCCTGGATCAGTTTTTCCCGCAGTTCTGCTGAATAAGGTGTCGTGAAGTCGATATGCGTGACTTCCTCGAGATCTTCTTCGAAAAAGGTGTGCTTACGTCCATAGCTATAGTCAATTAATTGATCGGGAACCGCGATATGAGCGGGAGCCATTTTTGACGTTATACCTCCGACCGCAGCCACAGCGATGATTTGTCGGACGCCAAGCTCTTTAAGCCCCCAAATATTTGCACGGTAATTGATTCTATGCGGCGGTATCGTATGCGGGTCGCCATGCCTGGCTAGAAAGACGACGATTTTTTCATCAAGCTCGCCAATGACGTAATCGGCTGATGTTGAGCCGAAAGGTGTTTCAAGATGTTTTCGGTCTATGATTTTCAAGCCTTCAAGGCGGGTCAGTCCGGTTCCACCGATGATCGCTAACTGTGTCATAGTCATTGTCCTAGTCGATTAAGTTATCCTGACAAGCGTAAATACCCGGCATGTTGCGTAGATAGCCTTTGTAATCCATCCCATAGCCAAACAAGTAGCGATTTTCGACCGATAGTCCGACAAAATCGGCTTGTGCCGGTTTTTCGCGGTCTAATATCTTATCCACCAGTACCGCGCTGTAGACCGAAGTCGCGCCTTCTGACAGGCAATATCGGTAGATCGCTTCCAGTGTGATGCCTTCGTCGAGAATGTCGTCGACGATGAGAACAGTTCTGCCTTGCAGCGACGTTCTCGGTTTTAAAACCCATTCAATGGTACTGCCGGATGTTTGGTTTTGATAGCGGCTGGCGTTGATCGCGTCTACGGTCAAGGGAATGGTCAAACGAGTCAGGAGTTCCCCGCCGATGACTAAGCCGCCGTTCATGACGCATAGAAAAATAGGATTTCTATCCGCTAGAAGTAGGTTGATTTTATGAGCCATCTTGTCAATGGCTGCGCTGATTTCCTGTTTGTCGTGCAGTAGGTCGGCGGTTGATTGGACGTGGTCGATTTCTTCAAGCATATTCATTGGAAAGTTGTGCGATTTGTTGTGATATTTGTTGCCATTGGCTAGATGCATGGAGCATTGCTCGGGGCATTTTGGGTTTGCCGCGCATCGCATCAAGTCGTTGTGCTCTGAGTGGATCGTTCTTGATTGGTACACTGTCGAGCACTTGTTCGGCCGCCTTGGGATTATTGCAAACTAATAGCATGTCGCAACCGGCATATTGAGCCAATTTCGCGCGTTCGGAAAAATCGCCGGCCATCGCGGCACCTTCCATGTTTAGATCATCGCTAAATATGGCACCGTTGAAATTGAGTTCGCGCCGTAATATGTTTTGCAGCCATTTTTCGGAGAATCCGGCCGGCATATCGTCTACGGCAGGGTAGACGACATGCGCGGGCATGATGGCTTCCAAGCCTTGTTCGATTAATAATTTAAACGGAATTAAGTCCTTGGATCGGATTTCGTTTAGTTCTCGTTGGTCGATCGGTAATGCCACATGCGAATCTGCGGCTACTGCGCCGTGTCCAGGAAAATGCTTGCCGGTTGCGGCCATGCCGGCCGAGCGCATGCCTTTGCAAAAGCTGGCAGCCAATTGCGCTGTGAGTTGTGGGTCGGTAGAGAATGATCGGTCGCCGATAACTTCGCTAATGCCGCAATCAACATCAAGTACGGGAGCGAAGCTAAAATCAATGTCGATGGACAGTATTTCTGACGCCATCAGCCAACCTGCCGCTTCCGCGAGTTCGGGGTGATCATGATAACAGCCGGCCGGCGGTAAGCGCGTGAAGCCTTGCTTGAATCGTTGTACGCGCCCGCCTTCCTGATCGACGGCGATGAGTATGGGGCCTTTGCGGGCGTTGCGAATGCTGTCGATTAAAGCGATAAGCTGTTCATGGGTTTCGTAATTGCGGGAAAAAAGAATCACTGCTCCGGTGTTGGGATGATGGATCTTTTCTTGTTCATGAGCAGTTAAAGTCAAGCCTTCAACATCGATCATGATGGGGCCTATTGCGGAATTAGTGGTCATGTTTCCGAGTTAATATTGTGAATTAAAGAAGTAAAACTGGCTTATACTTAAGCGATTATTGATTGATCGGGAGTTAAGCATGCGTTTTTTATTGTTATTATGCGGGTTAATTTTTTCCGGTTGGGTTTTAGCTCAGGATGCTGCCGACAATGCGCAACCGGCCATAGAATATTTGGAAATATCGCCTAAGTTTACCGTGAATTTGGACGTACCTCGAAAATATTTATTGATCAATGTGCAATTGATGGTAGAGGGTAAGGATAATATGGAAAAAATAAAAAAGCATCTACCTGCGCTGAGACACGAATTAATTATGTTATATAGCGGCCGGAATGCCAATGAGCTGGGAACCAAGGAGCAAAGGGAGGCCTTGCGCTTGGAAAGTGTCGAAGCCGTTAGGAATACGCTCAATCAATATGATAATAGCGATGGCTTTCGAGATTTGTTTTTTTCCGAATTTTTGGTTAATTAGTTAGTTATCTACCCTGTAAATGCCCGTCAAACGCTGTTTTAATCTTTGGTAGCAGCTCTTCCAGTTGGCATTCCGTGTAAGGAACGGCGTCGAATTTCCCCCACACCGGGTCCGGCCATGCTTTGTCCGAGCGATAGCGAACGATGTGATGGATATGCAGTTGCGGTACCAGATTACCGATCGCGGCCACATTCATTTTGTCGGCATTGAATAGCCTAGCTAATTCTTCGGCCAGTTGGCACGACTCCTCTTGTAATAATGAGCGTTGAGTGGGCGACAATTGATAAACTTCACGGATATCGCCAATTTCAGGCACTAAAATGAACCAAGGATATTGACTGTCGTTCATTAGCAGCAGTTGGCATAATTCCAAGCGTCCGAGCCGGATGCAATCTTTTTGTAGTTGAGGATGTAACTGAAAGTTCATAAGTCAGGACTTGAAAAAGAAGTATAAAACGATGTAATGTTGCCCACCTATTCTAACTATAACTATAAGAAAAGGATAAGATTATGTCGGCGCAGTTATTTTCAAGCCAAGAGCGAGTCCGCGAGGATGGGCTTAAGGTTTCTTTTCGGTTTTTATTAGGTTTGTATGCAATTATCCCTATTTGCTTGTTAGTGGAATGGTTCGACATTCTACTTTGGCAAGGCAGTTTGAGAGAGATTTTGCCGAGCCGTCCGGAGCATTTCCTGTTATTCCATGTGCTGTTCGGAACACCGCATATTATTGCCAGTGCGTTGATTCTGACCAGTAATCGCGAATATTTCGGGTATTATCGGCACCGAATCATGATGATGACATTGATTATTGCGTTATTTTTCGGTATCGGTAGTCTATTTATTCCCTATCGCGTATTTTATATTTTGGTCGCGGCTTGGACTGTCTATCATGTCCTTAAACAACAACACGGCATTGCGAAAGGGGTTTGTAAACTTCCGGTGTGGCCTTATCGTTTGTTGTTAGGACTGAGTTTTGCCGCGGGACTATTGATTTATCTCGGTATTTTTCTAAAAAATAGCTTGGAGCCTGAGCAAGCTGAATGGACGAGGCATATCGCCGGTGCCTTAACGTTGCTTCTGCTATTGGCTACTGTCTTGTACCAGCGCTCTGTGACGACAGGTTTTGGCAAGCTTTTTCTTTGGGCTAATACCATGCTTGTGGTGAGCACTTTTTATTTATTCGTTCAGCAATACTATTTTCTAGCGATCTTGGTGCCCCGATTGGTGCATGATGCGACGGCTTATGTTTTCTATGTGACCCACGATAATAATCGGCATGGTCGGCAAGCCCGGAATTTTATCTATCGTTGGGCGCAAGCGTTTAAAATACCTGTGCTTTTGGTTTTACCGCTGTTGTCTTTTGGAGTTGCTCTCCTTCTGCATCAATACGGCGACGCCGCTATCGAGTTTCTCGTCGATTTCTTATTCGGCGTGGAAATTCGTAAGGTGGTTAGTTTAGGTGTGATCGGCTATTTAGCGTTACTGCATTACTATACGGAGGCGTTTACCTGGAAGAACGATTCGCCATACCGAAAGTTTATTGCTTTCTCAAAATGAATATTTCCCTGATCTATGCCAGCCCCATGCTGGCCCCTCACCTAGCGTTAAGTGAGGGGCCGAACACCCATATGCATCAAGCTAAGGATGTCGATAAAATTAACTTAGAGCGTGAAATTTATCTCGCGCAGAGGCGCAGA
>SLIO01000215.1 GCA_007135635.1 Methylomicrobium sp.
CGCAGGTACAAATTTTGGACGATTTCCAATGAGACTAGCGGATATCCTGATAATGGCGCATCGGTCATCCAGGAGCGCACCAGTAAGCGAAATAATAGAATTAACTTCGGAAATTCAATTGCGGAATGCGGTTCGCCATTGTCTTCATAACCCTTCGAAATCGGGTCGATTTTGTTATAGAACACCGCATTGTCGCGCTGGCTCAAGTCGCCTTGCAAAAACTTCTGGAAAATTTCCAAATAACGATAGCAATTGGCCCAAAAGCCTTTGAGCTTGATGGCCTGACCCAACAGCGTCGTCAATTTTTTATCATGCGCATCGCGGCATTTCAGAATCGCCAACGGATAAAATATGCCGGCCAATCCGTAAAAATAAACAGTCTTTTTTCCGGTTATTTTTCTGATTAACTTTAGCGCAGTTTCATATTGCGCGATGGCTCCGGCAAAATCGCCTTTTAAAAACGCCAATGCGGCGTTTAACGCCTGTAACTCCGGATCTTCACTGCCGGCAATTCCTAGCGACAGAATGTCCCAATCGCCTCGTAACAGCAATAATTCGGCATAAATTCGGGGCGCCATTTTTAAAAGTAAAGCGTCCGGGTCTCCCGAAGCGTATTCCGCTAAAAAATTGAAGATATCGGGGTCGTGATAGAGATAAACGAGTTGATGCAGCCCGATAAAGCCGGTCAAGTCGTCGATCATCCGCGGATGCCTCCGCTTAAGCCATACGATATCCAGCGGATTCAGTATCCATGATAAATATACATCGATTTGGTCGGGCAATTGGTATTGGTAATAATAGCGGTTACCGATACTAAGACATTGATTAACCAAAGCATAATCGCCGCGATGAAATGAAATACGCGCATCGCGCAGGCATTGGTGTTGATTGGCATAGGAGGCTTTCTTAGCGATCGGCGTCGGTTGGTCGAATAACGATGCATAACGCTCGAATTGCTTATCCTCGACTAATTGCCGGGTAATCGGTTCGGCAAGTAAGCGATTGCATCGGTAGCCGCTTTTACCGGCTTGTACTTCCAGCAATCGATTTTGCTTTAAAGTTTCCAAGACCGGCTTTATCGAAACGGCAGTAATCGGCTTACCCTGGTCGCTGCGAATGCCTAGCTTCGAAAGATTTTGAGCGATAAACGCGGCCGTTTCGTAATTATGGCAAACGGCTAAAAACTGCATGACGGCTTTATCGCTATCAGTCAGATTTTGATATTTCTCGAGTAACTGGGAGCGTTGTTCGTTGAACATAACGAGGAGCGTAAAAAAACGGCAATTATACAACACTGATCCTAGAAAAAAGCATTTCACCATGAAGAACATGAAGGTAATGAAGGAAAAGGCAAAAAATCAACTAACTAATTCTTCAAGCTCTTCATTGAATACTTTCACAGTCTCCCCAGCTTGGGAAGTTCCTACGCGAAACTCTAGCTTCGAGGTACATTCGATTACTCCCTTTTGATTGAAATACCGTCTAAGAATAAAAGGTATGGGATTTGTCTATCAAGGACCGCCGTGAACTCCTCCATGGGGGCTTGACGGCAGCGATCCCTGCTGCCGACACCCTCGCTAGCCACACCCCATACCTTCATGAAGTTAACCATTTTTGAGTATAAAGGGAGTAGCACGATTTTGTGCAATTTCGGATGCTAGGCAGCGCCTGACTCTCTTCAAATTTTTTTCAAAGCTAACTCATTGAACTGTAAAAACTACCTCTCAATCGCTCCTTTTGGCACGCAAAAAAACCGCGAAAAACACAACATATTGATTTAAGATATAGCCATAAACACTATATGAGGGATTCGCGTTACTTGCGGATTTTCTCTCTCAAACGCACGAAACATCAATGATCCGGGGCCTTTCTCGGATGCGATAAGCCAATACGTTCAACCAGACAAGGGAATCAAAGAATGACCGCAAAACTCCAAGTCGTTACGCAACACGCGACCGAAATTCCGCTGCAAAGCGCATCGCTGGACATCTGGGACAGCAAATACCGCTTGAAAACCAAAGACGGCAAAGCCGTCGACGGCACGATAGACGATACCTACAAACGCGTCGCGAAAGCCCTGGCCGAAGTCGAGACCAACAAGTCTTTGCAGGAGCATTGGCACAAAGAATTTCTATGGGCATTGCGTAAAGGCGCGATTCCCGCAGGCCGTATCACATCGAACGCCGGCGCGCTGGAACACAAGCCGGCAACTTCGACGATCAACTGCACCGTCTCGGGCATCATCGAAGATTCGATGGACGATATTCTAGGGAAAGTGCATGAGGCGGGGCTTACGCTCAAGGCGGGCTGCGGCATCGGCTATGAATTTTCGACCCTACGCCCGAAAAACGCCTACGTATCCGGCGCCGGCGCCTACACCTCCGGACCGCTGTCGTTCATGGATATCTACGACAAGATGTGTTTTACGGTTTCTTCGGCCGGCGGTCGCCGCGGCGCGCAAATGGCGACCTTCGATGTCGCGCACCCCGATGTCGTCGATTTCATCCGCGCCAAACGCGAAGACGGCCGTCTGCGCCAGTTCAATCTGTCGCTGCTGATCACCCGCGAGTTCGTCGAAGCGGTCAAAAACGATGCGCAATGGCCGTTGTCGTTTCCTGTCTCTGAGCGCGAAGCCAAGGTCGATAACATCGATTTAGGCGATTCCGACAAAATCGTCTGGCGCGATCTGCCGAACAAGAAAGGCTATGTCGTCAATGACGCCGGCCTAGTCGCGTGCCGCATTACTAAAACCATGCCGGCCCGCCGCCTGTGGGACATCATTATGTCGTCGACTTACGACTACGCCGAACCGGGCTTCATTCTGATCGACAAAGTCAACGAAATGAACAATAACTGGTTCTGCGAAAACATTCGGGCGACTAATCCGTGCGTGACCGCCGATACTCGGCTCGCGACCCAATACGGGCTGGTCACGATAGGCGAGTTGTATCAACGCGGCTTGCCGTTGGAAGTCAGCGTGGATCGACGCGCACTCGGAAAAAACGAGCTTGGTGTCGAAGTTCGTTCCGCCGTACCGGCCTTCATGACCTCGGCATCGGCAGACGTCTACCGCGTCGTTACCAAGAGTGGCTACGAGATCAAGGCGACCGAATGGCACGACTTCTACACTCAGCGAGGCAAAATCAAGCTCAAGGATCTTCAGGTGGGCGATGAACTGCTGATCCAGTCCGGAAAAGGGCAATTCGGGCACGAAGGCAGCTCTGAGCTGGGTTTATTGTTGGGCTTGATTGCCGGAGATGGGCATTTTACGAATCGCGGCGAAGGCCAGGAAGCGGCCGTGATCAACCTGTGGGGTCTGGACCGCGACTATGCTGATCGCGTGGTCGACTACATCAATACACTGATCGCCGAAGTCGCCGAACGCCCGCGAGCCTACCGCGTGAGTCCGGTAGCCATTCCGGAGCGCAATTTGGTCATGATCCGATCGGTGCTGCTGGCGCGAGTACTTGCGCATTACGGTTTTTCACGCGATAGCAAGCTGCGCGTACCGGAAGTCGTTTGGCGTGGCAGCGAAGAATGCGTGAAGGGCTACCTCCGCGGCCTGTTCCAAGCAGATGGCACCGTACAACGCGACGACAAAAACGCCTATTGCACAATTCGACTCGCTTCGAGCCAGCCTACTTTGCTAAAGGACGTCCAGATGCTGCTTGCGAACTTTGGGGTCTTCTGCCGAATCCTGAAGCGGCGTGAAGCGGGGCAGCGGCTATTACCGGACGGCAAAGGCGGTAAGCGCCTATATGACTGTCAGGCTGACTACGAATTGCTGATCGGTTCGGAATCGCGCGATCGCTTCATGGAAGAGATCGGATTCCTCACTGATGCTAAGAATCGCAAGTATACGAAGTGGCGAGAACAAAGAACGACCAGCTATGCCGAAAATTTCCTCACTGCCGTCGAATCGATTGAGTACATCGGCCGTGAAGCGGTATTCGATACGACACAGCCCGACAAGAACAATCTGATCTTCAATGGTATCGTAACAGGGAATTGCGGCGAACAACCATTGCCGCCCTACGGCAGTTGCCTGCTCGGTTCGATCAACCTGACCCGCTTCGTCGAAAAACCGTTCAGCAAAGAAGCTGGATTCGATTGGGAAGGTTTCCGCAAGACCGTGCGCATTTTCACGCGCATGCTCGACAACGTCGTCGAAATCAACGGCTTGCCGCTACAGCAACAGCGCGACGAAATCTTCGGCAAGCGCCGGCACGGCATGGGCTATCTCGGCTTGGGCTCGACCTTGACGATGCTCGGTCTGAAATACGGCGAGGAAGAGTCCTTAGCCTTTACCGAAGAAGTCACCAAAGCGCTGGCTATTGAAGGCTGGAAGGTCGGACTGGAACTCGCGAAAGAAAAAGGTCCGGCACCGATAATGGAACAAATGTTCACGGTCACCGGCGAAATGCTGTACAAACGCCCGGAAATGCAGCAAGACGGCTACAAGGTTGGCGACAAAGTACCGGGCAAAATACTGCACGCGAAATACAGCCGCTACATGCAGCAACTGGCGCAAGAAGAGCCCAAACTGGTCGAAGAACTGGCCAAGGCCGGCTGCCGCTTCACCCATCACAGTTCAATCGCACCGACCGGCACGATTTCTTTGTCGCTCGCGAACAACGCCAGCAACGGCATCGAACCGAGCTTCGCGCACCATTATTCGCGCAACGTCATCCGCGAAGGAAAAAAGTCCAAAGAAAAGGTCGACGTGTTCTCGTTCGAATTATTGGCTTACCGCCATCTGGTCAACCCGGACGCGATGCCGTACAGCGACGACCCGAACGCGCAATTGCCGGATTATTTCATCGCCGCCGACGATGTCACGCCGATACAACATGTCGACATCCAGTCCGCCGCGCAAAAATGGATCGACTCGTCGATCTCGAAAACCGCGAACGTGCCGACCGACTATCCGTACGAAGACTTCAAGTCGATCTACGAATATGCCTACGACCAAGGTTTGAAAGGCTGCACGACCTTCCGCTTTAATCCGGAAGTGTTCCAGGGTGTGCTGGTCAAGGAAAAGGACTTGGAAAACACCACCTACCAGTTCACGCTCGAAGACGGCCATGTCATCGAATTGAAAGGCAACGAAGAAGTCGAGTACGACGGCGAAATTCATTCCGCCGCGAATTTGTTCGATGCGTTGAAAGAAGGGTATTACGGGAAGTTTTAGCTAATCGTAGGCTGGGTTGTTAAACCCAGCAATCAAGGTATTCCAGCTGGGTATCGCTTACGCTCAACCCAGCCTACAGATTTGAGACACTGACATGACACTACACAAAATCAACAAAAAAATCGTCAGCTACAAAGTGCTGACCAAAGACAGCGCCGAAACGGCACAACCGGAACCGGAAAAACCGTCGCCGGAATCGATGCACGAAAACATCGAACGGCCGGAAGTTCTGGTCGGCTCGACCTACAAGATCAAAACGCCGCAATCCGAACATGCGCTGTATATCACGGTCAATGACATCATCCTGAACCAAGGTTCCGAGCACGAAGAACGCCGGCCTTACGAAGTCTTCATCAACTCGAAA
>SLIO01000332.1 GCA_007135635.1 Methylomicrobium sp.
CATTAAGTTAAGCCGTTCGTGGTGAGCCTGTCGAACCATGGACGGCTTAACTTATCGACCCAGGATTTTTCCATTCACCCTTCGACAGGCTCAGGGCGAACGGAAAAATCCTTAACTTAATTGCAGTGCATCATAGCGCTAGGAAGTTATTTGTCGCGATATTCTAATTGTATTTTTAGATTAACCGTTTTTAACGGCCAGGCTGATAGTCAATCGGGGCGCTCAAGTGAAAGGGCGATATATCTTTTAAGAATATCGGGCCATAAGTCTGCCCAACAGCACACATGATCGAATCCATCGATTGGCAGGTAAACGGCATTGGCTTGCCGCCGGCTAAAAGATTCGACGATCGAAGCGGGAACATTGCTGTCGTTTCCTCCGGCCAGATGAATTTGTTTTATTTCGACCGGTAAAGGTTGAGCGTCAATCGGGTTCAAAGATGAGTCTAGCGGTAAATAAGCGTGATGTTGGCTCCAGGCGCTTGTGTTCAGGTTGGCTGCGATAGTAACAACGATGCTTGTGTTTTTAAAGTAAGGCGCGAGCAGCGTGGCGAGTGCTCCTCCTCCGCTATAACCGATCAAAACTACGTTTGCTGCTTTGGTGTTTGTTAGCCATTTCCGCAAGGCGGACGCCATGCTTTCGACGACCTCGGCCGAATACCGATGTGACGTCCAGTGTGAATAATGGCAGTTGGCCGTAGTAGCAAGGCCATAGTAGCAGGGCCGGCCCAGTAATATTGCAGGTTCTTTATCTGCTGCCATTAAACGCAATATCAGCGGGTTTCTCGGTGTCGGATCTTCGGCAATCCAGCGCTTCATTTCCCATGGCGTGCCGTCGCCATCTAAATAAACATGGACTACCGGGATGGTGTTGGATTGCGCCGCGGTTTGGTTTAAATAGGCTCGATGACGAAAGGGATTGCCGCTTATTTCAATGCTACTAAGCCCTAAGCTTTTGGCGCTCGATTCAAAACGCTCTGAAGGTGTCGCGCAGCCGCTAAGCTGTAAGAGCAACAAGATTAAGCCGGCAATTCCCGGCTTGAGTATTGTTGTCGTTTTTAAGGCGTCTGGGCTGTTTGTCCAGCAATTCCCAGTTTGAGCAGGTTCGCCGGTCTTAGGGTGTGGGGTATACCTGTCGAGAAACGCCTTAATCCCAGCACTTAAATTAGTCATGATTTTGAATCATTGCCAATGACCGATGGAATTACTGTGAAAGTTCGCAGTTTTGCATTCCTTATCTAATTTTTCGATATGAAAAACAATGTCGGTTCCGAGGAGGGTGCGGTTGCTCGACCGACAGGCGTCGGCGGCAGGGCAGATTTTTGCTCCTGCAAAATCTGCATTCAAGCCATCCTTGGCGTTCGAGCCGCCGTCGAGCCTACAGGGACGTATTCACGGCGTCCTGTCGGGCGAGTGACCGTACCCTCCCCACCAGAGAACTTTCATTTGCCGGGGCGATGGCCAGGCCTTCATGAGCGTTAGGTGTTGGGTAAACCCATTCTTACAGCTTAACGGTGTTGTCGTTAAGCGCCGGGCACGAAAAAGAACGGGCTACCTTCGTGACCGGCATGTTGAAGCGGCGCGTATTGTGGCGATTGATTAAAGCCCACGCGGGATGCCGACGCTCGAACTTGTTTCGATACCGAACGGAAAATATCATAATCTTCGACTAAAGCGCGATTGGTTTGCAGTGCATCGATAAAGGCTCGGGCAAATATCGAATGCTGTCCGTCGCCTTCGTCGAGTACTGGTGCGACGCCCCCTGACGTCAAAACGGTTCTTGCTTTCCGTGTTGCCATGAATTTCAGCCATTTTTCACGTTTTTCTTCGGGCATGCCGTCCGGTAGTCTTGCAATCGCAGTTCCGGTCATGGCGCCTGAGTAGCAAGAATCCGCCACGACCAGGATGTGCCGTGCGGCAATGATGTTCAGATAGCGGGTGATATCGTCGCTGGAAATCCAGTTTGCGGTATTGTCGATTTCGGCATCGGTGGGAAGCCAGTAAGCCGCCAGGCTGGTTTTGTCACGTTCTCCGTGGCCCGCATAATAAATCAATAAATTGTCATTTTCTTTTAATGAATTGCGAATGGCATTCAGCGCCGTCATGATCTGGTGGCGATTGGCATTTTGCAACAATGTGGTCTTGAAGCCATAGCGTTGCCGCAAAATCGACTCGACCGCTTTGGCATCGTTGATCGCTGTTTTCAGTGTCGGCAGTTCCGTATAATCGTTATTGCCGATGATGAGCGCATGATAGCGACCGAAGTCGATATCATAAAATCGGCCGGGTTTGCCTGGTGTCGTCGGCCGGCTGTCGATGCTTGACGTGACGCTTTCTTCTTGGGTCACGATATTGAAATTGAGGCTGGTTCTCTTGTCTTTTTTATCGATGGCAACGATTTTGATCGGCGTTGTTGATTCTGTGGCAGCGACATTTATTTTAAAGAAACCCTGCGTATCGATGTTTTCAGGTTTATCATTAATGGTCAACGTTTTAAGCCCGGCCGGCGCCTCGTCTTTGCCGGTGATGGTTCTTGATGGGGCTATCGACCTTAACAATAAGCTTGGGACGCCTCGCGTCAATACCATCGGCGGATCGATGATTTCTATCGTTGGTGCGGCTGATGCCAATTGTACCAATTGACCGCTTTCCAATTTTGTTACGGCTTGACGTTGTTCGTTGATTCGGCTTTTTAAGCTATTGACTTCCTGAGCGACAGTTTGCAACGATTGTTTTTGTCGATCCAGATTAGTCCTGATCTCCTTGGCTCTTAGTTGTTCTCGCGGCGAACCGCTCTGTTCAGCCGATGAGCCGACTGCTTCTAAGGATCGTTTGATGTCATTGGCGATCCTCATGTAATGACTTTCTTTTTCCTGAAGTAAGGTTTCGTTTTTTTGCAATTCGCTACGAGCATTGGCTAGTGTTTTGGCGGCTTGGTCGTCGATGGTCGGTTGTTGCGGGGTGCTAGCGATGATTTTTCGTTCCTGGACTAGAGCGGCTTGAGTTCTGTGTTCGATAGATTTCTGTTTAGTTTCCAGGGAGCGTTCTAGTTTTGAAATTTGGTTTTGTCGGGCTTTGAACTCGGTTTGACCGGCATTTAATTCCTGTTCCAACGCTTTCAGTAGTGATTCGTTACGGGTGGATTTGTTTTTTTCCTGTTCGAGTTGTTGTTTTTTCTGATCTAAATTTCTTTGTATCGAGCGAAGATTGTCTTGCTGTTGTCTGAGTTGACGTTGTGTATCGGCTAGTTGGCCTCGCAATTGATCCGCTTCGAATTTACGCCGAGTGGCATCTTGCCGTAAAGCTTCCAATTCTTGTTCATGAGCGCTGGAAAATTGAGCCTCGACAACCGAGGCAAATTGCAAGTCAGTGTTGTCCAAGCCTGATGCCTTCCGGTACCAATTTAATGCGGTGGTTAGATCTTTTTCAACGCCGAGCCCTTTTTCATATAAATAACCGAGATTGATTTGCGCTCTCGAGTGCCCCGCTTCGGCGGCTTTTCGATACCATTCGGCCGCTAGTCGGGGATCGGCTTGCGCTCCCAGTCCTTTTTCGTAGATTTCACCGACGTTGATTTGCGCCTCGGTGTCGCCTTGTTGTGCAAGTGGTAGCCAAATTTTTAAAGCGCTGGCTAAATTGGCTCGGTCATAAGCGACATATTCACCGCCGCGAATTTCGCATTCGCCAGCGGTGGTTTTAATAGCGCGTCTAGCTGTTAAATAGGTCATTTGAGTGCCAAGTTTTCTGACTTGCCCGGGCAGCAGGCAATCGACGACGAATAACTTGTCGGTATCTTGCGGTTTAAAGCCTTCTAGCGCTTTGAGGCCTTCCGGGCTGGTTGGGTCGGTTGTTTGGCAGCCGAGGGACAATATCAATGATGTCAATATTGCAACAAACAGCGTTTTTTGGGTACTGAGCTGTTTACACTGTGTCGGTAGTTTCGGAATGTTGCCTGACATGTTTGCCGCCTTTGTTAAACAAGGTGATGAAGGGTTCTATTGATTCTTTTAATCGGCATTTTTTGTACTCAGCGTCACAACATATTGATCGAAATCAATGGTAACCTCTGTAGTTCGATTGGGTGCGATCTTCATTGATGCTTTCCATTGTGCGGTGTCAAGGTTACGAAATGCCGCGAAGATAGCCAAATAATGAGCTTCAGGTTTGCTTTCTAAGCTTAAATTCCGGCTTGAATCAGGCTGAAGCTCCAGTTCCTTACGAAAAATAATGTCTTGGCCCAGCAACGCTACGTCATTATCGTAAATTGCGAAAAAATCGCTGGTATTAAATTTATCGATTGCCTCGAATTGGTATATTCTGACGACCAGAGGCGATGCGCGGCCTTCAATATCGGGATTTAGAAGTTTGCCGGCTTGTAGTTTGAGTTCGAGTATCGTGGGATCCGGTGTCGGCGCAATCACTTCGTCCTTGGTGGAGCATGCCGTAGTGTTGAGTAGTAATGCGCTTAATAATAGGGTCCGCCATTGCGTGTTTAGGTGTGAGAGATCAATTCTATTGTTTTTATTCATGATTTTGTATTGACTATTCAAGCCCAGGTAGGCGCCATACACTGATTTTCTTAGAAGTCTAGCTGCAATTTTATAATTCGGTCAACTTTCGAGTTATTCATGAAGCGGTTCTGAGTTTTCGGAATGTATACTTATCGCACTTCAAATTTCGGCATTGGCACTAAGAGTAATGTCGGATTTTTTTACAGTTATCCAGCCAAACAGGTTGTGTGATTATTATAAGTAATAGAAAAATAAAGGACATTATTTTATGGCTTTAAAATTGCATTTCATAATCTTATGTGAAACGAGAGATTGACATGAGTTGGTTATTAAGGCTATTTGCCCTATTTCTATTTTTTTCCTCATCGTTACTTGCAGCCGAAACTGCGGACGATCATCCTGGCGGAATTCGTAAAATGGCGATGGTTTACGAACACGGCCGAGGTGTCAATAAAAATTACAGGAAAGCTTACGAATTGTATTGCAAGGCGGCATTAATGTCTGATGTCGAATCGGCTTACCATTTGGGTTTTATTTATTTCAATGGCCGCGGGGTGTCGAGAAATTTATCGGTAGCGCTTTATTGGTTCAGGTTGGCGGCAAAAGGGGGCGATCCCTATGCCAGACGTATGGTTATCAAATTTAAAGATATTAGACCGACGAAAGATTCCCGTTGTCGCCGCCCCGAACCTGAATTAACGATAACGGCCGAGCAGCATGCAAACCCCAATCGCCAAATCGTTAAATCGTGGGTCGAAAAAATTGCTCCGAGTTACGATATCGATCCTGAGCTGGTCATGGCGGTCATTCAGGCCGAATCGGCCTTTAATCCCGGCGCATTGTCGAACAAAAATGCTCAAGGCTTGATGCAGTTAATTCCTGCAACCGCCGAAAGATTCGGTGTCAAAGATACTTTTAATCCTATCCAGAACATCAAGGGCGGTACGGCTTATCTGCATTGGCTGATGCGCCATTTCAACGGCAATGTTGAATGGGTTTTGGCGGCTTATAATGCCGGCGAGGGCGCGGTCGAG
>SLIO01000016.1 GCA_007135635.1 Methylomicrobium sp.
ATACAAAATGCAAATAAAAATGTGACATATTGTCGCAGCATAATATGCCGTCGATTCATAGCTGCTAATATTGGTTTTCGACTATCCTAAATTTAACGGCTGTCCGATCGAAAAGAGTTGTAATTGTTCTGTCCCCCTGCATACAAAACAGGTTGTCGATTTGGTTTTCCCCCTTAAATGGGCTCCTCGTTTATTGCAAGCCGAGTTCTCAAAAATTGACCTTAAAACAGAGATCAGATTGCTGCCTTTGAAAAAGGGGGATTTATTTAAAAATCTCCCCTAGCCCCTCTTTTTCAAAGAGGGGGGACTGAATACTTACTTTTATGGTGTTCCATAATCAACTTGAGTGTGTGCTGCTTTTGTGGGGACTGCTTTTCTTCACCGCTCACGAATGGATGTATCGGTTGCACGTGCGATGGTTTCGTTTGCCGGTCGACCAATTCGACGCCATTCACTATGCCGGCATGGCGCTTTATAAAATCGGCATCATTCTGTTTAATCTTGTACCTTATATTGCCTTGCATATCGTCGCATAAGAGCACGAAGACATAGGCAAAGGACTGTCCTTGAATACTTCGTTGAAAACACCATTCAGCTACCAAATCGGCCGGTTGGCCGCATTATTCGCCTCGCATGTTAATCATGAATCGTTGTCTTTAGAAGATGACGGCATTCTGTTGCAGACAGGCGAAACCAAACTGCGAATTTCTCACCTGGCGATCGGTAGCGGCATCGTCTTGGAGTCCGGCTACTTCTGGGATGTACTGGCGTTTCATCTGGAAAACAATAAGACCATACGTATGGGCGGCATCGGTAAAAAACGATCGAAACGCTTGCAAACCGACTTGCAGCAAGCCAACCGCCAATATCTCCACGATTTTTATCAACGCCTGGTTCCGGAAATAGAAAGCGCTTATCAACAGGCGCACTCATGGTTTTCCGGAGATCGCTATATCCGCCGAATTGCCGTACGGCAATGGCTGAAGACGCATCGAGACTTGGTCAAAGGCATTCAGCGCAAAAATATACAACGCTTTTTACCGGCCGATACGGCACAAGCCCTGCAATTCATCCGCCCTTTGTTAAACCACGGATACGATGCGGTCGAGCGCTTGAATGAAACTTATATCGAACGTCAAATCGAGGCATTTAAATCCTTTTTCGACGACGTGGAGAGCAATCCGTTAACGGTCAATCAGCGCCGCGCCTGCGTGATCGACGAACAGCACAATCTAGTATTGGCCGGCGCCGGTACCGGCAAGACCAGTACGATGATCGGGCGCGCCGGATATTTAATCAACGCAGGGATTGCGAGGCCGGAACAAATCCTGATGTTGGCATTCGCCCGCAAAGCGGCCGAGGAAATGGAACAGCGAATACAAGCAAAACTTCGCATCGATACACTGACCGTAAAAACATTTCACAGCCTCGGCAAACATATCATCGCTCAGGTTGAAGGCACTGCGCCGACCATCGACAAAATGGCAGAGGACGAACATCTTCGCACCCGGTTTGTTG
Organism: Methylomicrobium sp.; assembly: GCA_007135635.1. GTDB lineage: Bacteria > Pseudomonadota > Gammaproteobacteria > Methylococcales > Methylomonadaceae > Methylotuvimicrobium. The sequence continues at coordinate 1,519 of SLIO01000016.1, forward strand.
ACGGACAAATACAAAGATTACTGAAAGACGATCAGTATAAGTCCCGGCTGGTGAATTATTTTTTGTACTTCAGCCACCCCTATCGAAGCGCCTTCAAATTCAAAAGTCTCGGCGAATATAACCGTTATATTCTCGAAAACGACATCCGCACGCTACAGGGCGAATTGGTCAAGAGCTACGAAGAATGCGAAATCGCCAATTTTCTCTTTCGGCAGCGCATTGTTTACCGCTATGAGGCTAATTATCAGATCAACACCTCGGGACCGGATTATCGCGTTTATCAGCCCGATTTTTACTTGCCCGATTACGGTATTTATATCGAACATTTCGCCATCGACGAACATCAGCAAACGCCGCCGTTTATCGACCGGCAAAGCTATTTGGAGGCAATGGCGTGGAAACAGGCCTTGCATCGAAAACATCGGACTACCCTGATTGAAACCTACAGCTATCAGAAGCAACAAAGTATATTAACGCAATCGCTGGAACTGCAACTGAAGCAAGCCGGTGTGGTTTTCGACCCGCTACCCAACAATGAAATGCTTCAGCAATTGCATCAATTCGGCCATATTTCGCAACTGGGTCAATTGCTGGCTCAGATGCTGGCGCTGTTTAAAGCCGCCTATTTGAATATCAAAAGCCTGGTCGCGCTGACTCAGCAACATGACGATCATGAACGCATGCACGCGGCGGCTTTTTTGTTTGAGCCCATTTACGAAGCCTATGAACAGTATTTGCGCGACACTGATACGATTGATTTCGAAGACATGATCGGGCGGGCGATCGACTATGTCGAAGCCGGTCGCTTCCGGTCGCCGTACACGCATATTCTGGTCGATGAATTTCAAGACATATCGGCCAGCCGCGCCCGACTGATCAAGGCTTTGCTAACTCATAACCCGAACCACAGCCTGTTTTGCGTCGGCGACGACTGGCAATCGATTTACCGTTTTACCGGCAGCGATGTCACGATCACCCAGGAATTCGAGGAACATTTCGGCGATACGGCCTTGAGCATTCTGGATCAAACCTTTCGTTTCAATAACCAAATCGGTGCGGTAGCGTCCCGTTTTGTCATGCAAAACCCAACGCAAATCGCCAAGCGAATCGAAAGCCATACCGTCATCACACAAGCAGCCGTCTCGCTCATCCGAACCCGGCTCGATCCGGTCGGCCTGAATGCGGCATTAGCGGCAATTAATACCAAAACCGCCGTTCAGGCTAGTGTATTGATCTTGGCCCGGTTCAATTTTAAAAAACCGGATTTGTCGAGCTTTAAACGGCAGTATCCCAATTTGCAGATTCAATTTATGACAGTACACGCATCGAAAGGCAAGGAAGCCGATTATGTGATCGTACTTGGGCTGGAAAAAGGCAAAAACGGATTTCCGTCGGAAAAAAAGACCCATCCGTTAGTGGAGCTATTACTGCCGAAAGCCGAAGCATTCGACCATGCGGAGGAAAGACGCTTATTTTATGTCGCGCTGACCCGCGCCCGGCATCATGTCTATCTGGTCAGCGATGCCGACAAGGCATCCGATTTTATCCGCGAACTGGTTGATCAGCGCGATGAAATTCGCATTGACGAATTTACCGGCGAGGGTTTTCAGGAGAAAGTGACCGATATTTCCTGCCGCGAATGCGAAACCGGTTACCTAGTGCCGAAAGATAGCCGGCATGGCAGCTTTTTCGGATGCAACCAATATCCGCTATGCACGCATGCCGAACCGGCCTGCCCCGAATGCGGCGCCGTTTTACGCCAAGAAGGCCGGTTTCGGATCTGCGAAAACCGGCGCTGCGATCATGTCGAGCCGATTTGTCCTAAATGCGGCGGCAAACTTAGCTTGCGAAAAGGCCCATACGGACAATTCTGGGGCTGCTCGCATTTCCGCAAGAACGCTGAATTTTCCTGTAATCATACCGAGCAATTTATCGACCTGAAGGGTGCGAAACTACTCGATTCTTAGAGAAACATGATTATCGGTTACGTCAGAACGTCTGACGACTGAACAAATCGCCGGGCTTGAAGCACAACTTCGAGAACTCGAAGCGGCACAGTGTAAAAAAATTTTCCAGGAACAGGTTTCCTCGGTTTCCGTCCGGGCGCAGTTAGAAGAGGCCTTGGAATTTACCCGGGAAGGCGATGTCTTGGTCGTGACAAAGCTCGACCGGTTAGCGCGGTCGGTTGCGGATCTCATGGCCATTATTCAGACACTGGAAAAAAAGCAGGCCGGCCTGCGCATTCTTAACCTGGGCATGGATACGCAGACGCCCACCGGCAAGCTGATGCTGACCGTCTTGGGAGGCGTTGCTCAATTCGAGCGGGAAATCATGTTGGAGAGGCAGCGGGAAGGCGTTGCCAATGGCGTAACAATAACGCAGATTGCCCGGCAGCTTAACATCGGTGAGGCCAGTATTTACCGGATTTTAGCGGATAATAAAAAGGGCTGAATATAATGGTACTTTCCTGTGCACCTAAAAAATGACCGTTTTTGAGAGATGAGTAAAAACAACAAATGTACATTTGTAGTTATGTTGTTTTTGGTGCTAGGATGAGGTTGAAAATCATTACGTGGAGGATACGGTCATGCGTTTTCCATTGAAGTCACCCCCGAACAACATCAACGGTTAAAAGCCGTCGCCGCCTTGCATGGCCAGAGCATCAAGGATTATGTCTTGGAACGAGTATTGCCGGCTGAAGATAACGAAGCGCTGCGTCAACTAGAGGCGTTCTTGCTACCTCGTCTCGCGGAAGCAGAAAATGGGGTATTCTCGAATAAATCGATGGATCAAATTTACGAAGAAGTTTCCTGATTAGCAAGATGCTTCAGCTTGCCGAAGCCAAGTGTCCGAGGAGGGGCTAGTTAGTTGCAAAAACTAAAATATTCTGTTACCCAAGCTCCAGCTTGGTTAACCTGTTCAGGAAGCTCTAGCTTCCCGACAATCAAGTAAAGATTGAACGAGCGAGTCGGGGTTGATTGAGAATGTGCGGCGGTTGTGTCGGTCTCAGGAAGCTGGAGCTTCCGGCGTGTCTTTCCCAAGCTGGAGCTTGGGAAAGAGCGTGATGTGGGTTGGCCGTTTTTAGCTTGACGCGCATGGCTTGCGAACCCCGTCCAGCTAGGGATATGCTGATCTTTGGGCTTTAGCTGAAGAAACTTGCTAAGCAGGAGAAGTTTTGCAGGAAGCACGGTAAAGGAATGCCGATTTACGAGCTTACATTACAGGCGGAATCCGATATCCGCGACATTATCCGTTATACCTTAGAGCGGCATGGCGAAAAGCAAGCCCTTTGCTATAAGAACGCGATGCAAAAAAATTCTGCGCAATCGCTGAAAGAGCCGTCTATTCCCGCCCCCTCTCAGAGCGCTTTCCACAAATTCATGTAAGCCGCTGTGAGCATCACTATATTTTTCAAGCGCGCCAAGATTTTTCGCGAAAGCTGAAATGGGGTCCGTCCGATTTCAGCAGCGAAAAATTACTTGGCGATTATTGCCTTCGGCGGCCCCGATTCGCCCTGCGTCCGTGCCACTACGCCACATCCTCGTATACTCGATGCGGCTCCCTAGCACTCCCGCAAATGGCTTTACGCCGTGTCGCGATGTCTTGTATTTTGCCTCCGCCTGCGCTATTCGCGCAGACTCCGGCAAAACACCCGGCGCTACGGCTATCGGGGACTAAAAATCTTCACTTCGCTAACGCTCCGTTTCCAAGATTTTCAGCGTATGTTCATCCGGAAAGCAAACCGCCCCGGATTATCGCGGTCTTGCATGAAAGAATGGACCTGTTGACCCGACTCGCAAATCGGCGACACTGAGTGTCTTTCCGAAAAAAGCGGGGTCAGGTTGAATTATAATTATAAATTCAACCTGACCCCTTTTTTTCCTTCAACCATTTATGAAGAATCGGCCGACTGCCGGAGGCCACGAAAGACAGCTTCGTAGAAGCGAAACCCAAAAAAACGATGTTTGGCAATGCGTCCGCTTTGGAGAAGCGCGATCGTCAAAAATGGGTCGGAACCTGCCAA
>SLIO01000363.1 GCA_007135635.1 Methylomicrobium sp.
AAACATCAACTCACGTGTTCCTTCACCCTGCAAGGCCGAGACCTTGAACACAGGTCCCTGCCACTCCAATTCGTCAACAATAGCCCGACAATGCTGTTCCACCGAATCGGATTCAAGCCTGTCGATTTTATTCAGCACCAACCAGCGCGGCTTATCGGCCAAATCATCACTCCAAGACTTCACCTCATGAATAATCTTACGCGCCGACGCCACCGGCGAATCCATCGATTCATAAGGCATCACATCGATCAAATGCAATAACAAACCGGTGCGCGATAAATGCTTTAAAAACTGCAGGCCCAATCCGGCCCCTTCGGCCGCTCCCTCAATCACACCAGGTATATCGGCTATCACGAAACTGCGCAAATCATCAACCCTAACCACGCCCAAATTCGGATGCAAAGTCGTAAATGGATAATCGGCGACTTTCGGACGAGCCGACGACACAGCCCGAATCAGGCTGGATTTTCCGGCATTGGGCAAACCCAAAAGTCCGACATCGGCAATCAGGGTCAATTCCAGCTTGAGCATTCGATGCTCGCCCGGCGTCCCTTTCGTCGCCTGCATTGGCGTACGATTAATGCTGCTCTTGAACCGCGTATTGCCCAGACCATGGAAACCGCCCTGTGCGACCAGTAATTGCTCGCCCGCCTTGACCAACTCACCCAAGACTTCACCGGTTTCAGCCTCAGTCACCAAGGTTCCAGGCGGCACAGGCACCAAGCAATCCTCGCCTTTTCTACCGGTACAGTTTCGCGCCATACCGTTCTGGCCGCGCTGCGCCCTATGCACCGACTGATAACGAAAATCAACCAAGGTATTGACATTTTCGGTAGCTACCAAATAAACACTACCGCCATCGCCTCCGTCACCACCATCCGGCCCGCCTTTCGGAATAAACTTTTCACGACGAAAACCGACGGCACCATTACCGCCATCGCCCGCCTCAACCCGAACCACCGCTTCATCAACAAATTTCATCGCTTACACGCCGCATCTTCATCCGTTCACAAACAAAAAAGCCCCACCTTGAAGGGCGAGGCTTTTCATCAAACACTGCTTGCCGCGAATGCGGCGCAACGTCTTTATGCAGCAACAATACTGACAAACTTGCGTTTATTAGGTCCTTTGACCTGAAAAACGATTTTGCCCTCTGCCGTTGCGAATAAAGTATGATCTCTACCACAACTAACATTATCGCCTGCATGAAATTTAGTGCCGCGCTGACGCACGATAATATTTCCCGCTTTCACGACTTGGCCGCCGAACATTTTAACGCCCAAACGCTTTGCATTGGAATCGCGACCGTTCCGAGTACTACCACCCGCTTTCTTATGAGCCATTACCCTACTCCCGAAAAAATTTAAGCAGAAATACCAGTAATCTGGACTTCTGTGAAATACTGACGATGCCCCATTTGCTTCATATGATGCTTACGTCTTCTGAATTTAATAATTTTGATCTTTTTGTGTCTACCTTGAGACAACACAGTCGCGGTAACCTTGCCACCTTCGACATAAGGCTGACCGACTTTAACAGCATCACCCGACTGAACCATCAGCACTTTATCGAATTCAACGCTATCGCCTGTTCCCAGCTCAAGTTTTTCTATTTTTAAGGTCGCACCCTCTTCAACTCGGTACTGTTTTCCACCTGTTTGAATTACCGCATACATCCGCGTCAGCTCCATCAAGCAACTATCTGTTAAAAGTAAACAGACAATTATATTTTTAAAAAAAAGTTACGTCAAACTTATATCCAACGAACTATTCGTTTTCAACGCATAAAATAACACAACAAAGCTATTGACACCAATATACTTTATTCAATAGCATGGTCAGTTATCTTAGACTTTATCCGAAAATAACTTTTTAATCGAATTTCACGGGCGGCATACCCGAAGCAAACTTTATCGACATTTTTTTGAGCACTCATTCACTAATGGCATCCCAAACCAACCTTAGCCCGAATACTAAGCAACATCTGGATTTCAACACCATCAAGGGCCTCACTACCGAGGAAACCAAAGCGGTCGACCAGCTCATTCTTGACGAGTTAAGCTCCGATGTCATTCTTATTAATCAAGTAGGCCATTATATTGTCGGCAACGGCGGTAAGCGTTTGCGTCCTATGTTGCTATTATTGGCGGCCAAAGCGCTCGGACCGATACATAATCATCATCTCATTTTGGCTGCCGTCATTGAATTTATTCATACCGCAACTTTGCTGCATGACGACGTGGTCGACGAATCGGAACTAAGACGCGGCAAGGAATCCGCAAACGCGGTTTGGGGCAATGCCGCCAGCGTTTTGGTAGGCGACTATTTGTATTCGAGTGCCTTTGAAATGATGGTGAGAACCAACAACATGCGCGTGATGGAAATCCTGTCCAAAACTACGACCGCGATTGCCGAAGGCGAGGTATTGCAACTACTCAACTGCAACAACCCAGAGACTACCGAAGCCAAATATCTTGAGGTCATCTCGCGCAAAACCGCAATCTTATTCAGCGCCGCCACACGGCTCGGCGCAATGATCGCAGAAAGCACCTCAGAAATTGAAGACAGCCTTGCCCGATACGGCCAACATCTCGGCATCGCTTTTCAACTAATCGACGACGCCCTCGACTATAAAGCCACCAAGGAAGAACTCGGCAAGAATCTTGGTGACGACCTAGCCGAAGGCAAGCCCACGCTTCCATTAATACACGCCATTCAGGTCGGCAACCCCAAAGAAACTCAAATCATCATTGATGCGATCAAAACCGGCGACCGAAATGCCTTCAATGAAGTCTATACGGTAGTTCAAAAAACCCAAGCTATCGCTTACACCGAACAAAGGGCCCATGAAGAAGCCCAAAAAGCAATCGATGCCCTAGCCACATTACCTGACTCAACCTACAAAGCCGCCCTGATCGCTCTCGCCGAATTTTCGGTTCAACGCAACCATTAATCATCATCGCCCAAGCCACTGTTAACGCGAAATAGCGCGGCATCCATGCCGTATTTTTTTAATTTTCCATATACCGCTCTCGGCGTCAGATCCATCGCTGCAGCCACCTTTTTGACATCACCCCGATGTAGGCGTAAGGACGCTTGTAAATAAGCCCGCTCCGCATCAGCAACAACGCCTTCCTTGATGTTACGCCAGTTATCACCTCCTGCATCCGGGAAGACCAACTCCAAATCAAGCTGCGTAATTTCTGAACCGCCTGCAAACAAAACAGCACGCTCCAACACATTCTCCAATTCCCTAACATTACCTGGCCAATGATAAGCGCGAATCTTTTGCATCACGCCCCGGCTAACTGAAAGCACCGATTTATTATATTTTTCGCCCAACCTTTTTAAGATAACTTGAACCAAATACGGTAAATCCTCTCCTCTTTGTGTCAATGGCGGGATAGATAACTTCACCACATTCAATCGATAAAATAAGTCTTTCCGAAACAAGCCCTGCTCGACACGCTCTTGCAAATCCTGATTTGTCGCAGAGATCAAACGCACATCGACCTCGATGGTTTTTTTACCCCCCACTCTCTCCAACTCACCCTCCTGCACCACCCTAAGCAGACGGGTTTGTGCGGCCGCAGACAACGAATCCACCTCATCCAGAAACAACGTACCGCCATCGGCGCGCTCAAAAACACCTTGCTGGATCTCCACCGCCCCGGTAAATGCCCCTTTTTCATGCCCGAACAACGCACTCTCAATTAAAGTATCGGGAATCGCACCGCAATTAATTGCCATGAAAGCCTGACCGCTACGCCAACTCATCGCATGAATAGCGCGCGCAACCAACTCCTTACCGACTCCGGTTTCCCCTTGAATCAACACTGTTGCAACTGTCGGAGCAATTTTTTCTATCGCCTGCAATACTTTTTGCATTACCGGAGATTTTGCTACGATAACGGGCGGTTGCTTTTTAGTGGGCCTTGGCGATTTCATCCGCCATATTTTTTGCATGCTCTCTTCAATACGAGAATGCAAATCCGTCATATTACTCGCGCTCTCCTCACTATTTCGATGAGCATATTCAAGCCCTGGGCGTCCTTTTGCCTCTTGCTCATTCAGATATACCGACACATCACACCCACCATCCTTACGAGCGATGCTCTTAGCGATTTCCACCTTGGCATAACCGAAGTTTCTAGCCGCAATCCCGCCGAAAACACTAGAGGTCATTCGACATAACTCCGGAAAATGCGTCACACCCTCTCCAAAAGGACAGCAACTATTTTTAACCCGAATACATTGACTATCAGCCGAGTCCAGAGAAAATCCACCGCCGATTTTATTTTTTAACCCCACAATTAACTCGATATAACTTTCCAGATCCAAAGCATCTTTGATATTGCGTTCTTCTCGATAGGTTTCTTCAAAAAACCTTCCCGCAGTTCGAGCGATGTATTCGATAAGTTCCTCGCTATGAGTTTTGCCTTGCTGCTCGGCAGCATGCATCAACTCCAACACAAACGTCTGTAAAAAAAAGGTCGGCGTTAAATCGGAAAATGAAGTCTCATTCATGCGGCTCTCGTGTGAAATTAAATTTCACTAATTGAAACACAATTTCACACAACAAACCATAAAAATTCCCAAGCCATTGTTAATAAAATTATTTATATTATTTAGCTTATTGGCATAAAGAATGCTGAATTGAACGAACTACCCATAAAAAGAGGATTTAAACAATGAATCAAGACAGACCTGCTTTAGACCCTCATCCGCTTAGCGAATATGTTGCTTGGGCCGGCAGTCGAAATCGAGACCCGCTACTGGGCGTATTAAAAGAAAAACTACCGAAAGACCCGAGCCGCATTCTCGAAATGGCCAGCGGCAGCGGCATGCACATCAATTATTTTGCACCGCATTTCGACCACTTGCATTTTCATCCGTCGGACAAAGACATAGAAGTCTTCAATAACATCAAAAAATTATCCACGGAGCACAACAACGACAACATTGCGGACCCCGCACACCTTGATCTAACCGACCCTGAAACCTGGTTCAACCCAGGCCCCCCAAATAGCTTTTCAGCCATCTTTTGCATAAACATTTTTCAAGTTGCGCCAATAACAATTGCCGATGGTATGATGGAGTGCGCGTCGCATCTTTTGACTGACGAAGGCATTCTGCTGATTTACGGCCCATTCAAAGTCGAAGATTCCTTTACGACCGATAGCAACAAAGAATTTCATGAAACGCTGAGTTCTGCCGGCGTTCCTGAATGGGGCCTAAAAGATGTGGCCGACCTCAGAAAAGCGGCCGAAAGACACGGCATGGAACTAAAAGAACAAATCGATATGCCAGCCAATAACTTTTCTTTAATATTCGGTAAAATAAATTAGACGCACAAATTGCCGCGCGTCACTAACAATAATAATGAGGAGAAACACATGAGCAATGTATTGAATGAAGTTTTACTTGCCAACCGCGAATACGCCAACAGTTTCGACAAAGGCGACCTGCCGATGCCGCCGGGACGTCGTTTCGCAATCCTAACTTGCATGGACGCTCGCCTCGACCCCGCCAAATA
>SLIO01000311.1 GCA_007135635.1 Methylomicrobium sp.
AAAAGCATTTTAAAAAAATGGGCGTCCTTGCCCACGAGTCTTTCCTTTAGAAAATGACTAACTCACGATCTCTTTATAAACCGACCACGCCGCCGTCTTCACGCGTAACGACCAATGTCGCTGAGCGCGGACGCGGACCGCTAGGACTGTGGGTTACTACCGCATCGCCCGGATGTCTGTAGACAGCGCCGCTATCCGGCCAGTTACTGGTGAATGCGCCCGGTTGCGAACGATCGCCCGGATGTTGGAAGTTGACGAACAAGGTTTTACCATCCGGTGTCGAGACAACGCCGGTTGTCTCCTGATCGTTCGGACCTGCTAGGAAACGCTTGATTTCGCCGGTGACCGGGTTGGCAGCCAGCATCGCGTTGGCGCCGAATGGGCCGGATGCTTGTTGCGAGCCGCTCATGTCGGTTTGAATCCACAGCGTACCGAATTGGTCGATCCACAAACCGTCCGCGCTGGCGTGGATGTTATCCGGCGTCAATGCTGGACCGCCTTGTTCCGGCAATACTTGGCTGTCGCCTTCCGTACCCGACAAGACAAAGATATCCCATTCGAATTTGGTCGCCCACGAACGGTTGCCTTGTTCGCGCCAGCGGATGATATGGCCGAAGGGATTCGGTCCGCGCGGATTGGCTGCGTCGATTGGATTATTACCATTCTCATCCGTACGTGAACTGTTATTGGTCAGCGTCATATAGACTTCGCGTGTTTGCGGATGTACCGTACCCCACTCAGGTCTATCCATTTTCGTCGCGCCGACGACATCGGCGGCCAGACGCGTGTTGACCAGGACATCGGCTTGATCCGCGAATTCGACGCCGGCAGCGGCAGCTGCGGCTTGAAATTTCGGATTGTTGATGTCCAAGGCCAACCATTCGCCGGTTCCGTCTTCGTTGAAGCGTGCGGCGTACAAAATGCCTTCGTCAAGCATGTCGCCATTGGCATTTTTGCTGTAACGCGCTTTTGTCACGAATTTATAGATATATTCGTTACGTGCATCGTCGCCCATATAGAAAGTAACCGGCTGGCCCAACTGCGGCGGAGACAACCACGCGCCTTCGTGCGCGAATCGACCCATCGTAGTGCGTTTGATCGGCGTACTGTTCGGATCGAACGGATCGATTTCCAACACCCAGCCTTGCGTGTTCGGCTCGTTGCGGTAGTCTTCAGTCGCATTGGCGCCTTTAGGCGTGGCATCGAAACGGATGTACTGATCTTCGCCGCTTTGCGCGGTTTCCCAGCCGTAGCGACTGGAGGTGTTACGCACGCCGAAGCGGCTTTGTTCTCTCGGCCGGATCAACGACGGGTCTTCGGCAATACCGGCTTGCGTCAATAACGCGCCGAACTCACCTTCCAACACGCGATCTGTGTCGTTAAAGGTATTACCGGTTTGCGAATAAACCAAGTTGGTAACTTTTTGATCGAAGAACTCGTCGAAAATACCGATGATTCGGTTGGTTTCCGGATAGAAACGCGCAAAGTAACGGCCTTGTACAAACGATGTTTTCCGGATGCCGTTTACGATTGGATAATTACCCGGTTGCGTGTCTTCGAACCAGTTCAACAAGGCTTCCGCGCGGGCCAATTGCACGCGACTGACGAAATAGCCCGCCCAGTTTTCTTCGCAGGTCAAATAAGTGCCCCAAGGCGTGTAACCGTGCGCACAGTTATTGATCGTGCCGCGCGCCATCGTGCCGTCCGGGCTGTATTTGGTTTTGACTAAATCGCTGCCGCGTACCGGGCCGCGAATTTCAGCAGGCGTACCGGCCGTAACGCGGCGGTTGTACGAACCGTTGACCACGCCCCACTCGCCGCTGAGCGCATTTTTTTGGATCTCGACTACACTGACACCGTGCGCAGCGATCTCTTTTCTGACTTCGTCGGTCGGACGTTGACCGGCAATGAAGGTTGGGCCAAGTTTATGAAATGGGCGTTGATCGACATATTCATGGTTTACGCACAAGAGGCCGTGACCGTTCGGGTCGTCTTGCATCGGGAAGTAATGCATGCCGTCGTGATGCGAGCCCACTTGTTGTTCTTGTTCTTCGCCAGTATTGCTGTTGACTGAATCGAAGGCCGGATAGCTACCGGTGATCGGAGTACCCCAAGGAATCAGCGCTTGCGCTTTATAACCGTGCGGGATGGTTGCTGTATCGGAACGCGTGATAGGAATCGCGTCGAATCCCAATGTCGGCTTTAATGCAAACGGCGGTTTGCCGACTTGCGGCGGCAAAAAACCCGGCTTGGCTGCTTCTGCCAGATTGCCCATGCCGGAAGCGCCGAACACACCAGCCACGGCCGCGGTTAAGCTGCCGCTCAAGACTTGGCGGCGCGACAGTCTTTTTTCTAAAATCGTTGCAAAATGTGGGTTATCCGAATGATTGCTCATTGGCTCGTCGCCGTTATCGATTTCAATCATCGGTTGTTTATTATCGCTCATGTAATGCCTCTCTCTTCGCTTAATCTTGGTTAAGGTGAGCGGTCACTATAGTGAGGACATGTGAAAAAATGATGAAGATTCAGTGACTGTTAAATGACGAGAGCGTTACCGTGCAATACTTAATCGATAATTGACAAGCACCAATGAATCTACCCTGTAGATAATTCACTGCCATTAAGTTAAGGCGTCACAAAAATAAGTAATGCTTGTATTCAAGCTCTAATGTGCCTCAAAAGCTTGCCATCCATGGCACTGGATTCCGCCAATCCATGGCGGAATGACGGATTTCCTTAACTTAATGGCTGTGAGTGGCTAATTGGGTTAACTTTGTTTTGTACTAACTTTTCTTATTAGGCTTATACATTTTCATTGGCTATCACTTTTGATTTCCATTCACTCAATGTTCATTCAAATTGATCTACCGGAACCGGCTTACCAAAAAAATAACCTTGGAATACGACGCATCCTTTATCAACCAAAAACATTAACTGCCGTTCGGTTTCGACTCCTTCGGCAACGACTTTCAAACCCAGGTTGCCTGCCATCGCAATGATCGTTTCGACAATGACGGCACTGTTCTTGTCGACATCAATATTTTTGACAAAACGCTGATCGATCTTCAATTGACTGAGCGGAAATTGCGTCAAGTAGGCCAGCGACGAATAGCCGGTACCGAAATCGTCGATCGAAATCGCGATACCCAATTCCATCAATGCCTGCATTTTTTCTATAGTGTCGTTAATATCCTGCATAAGCACACTTTCGGTTATTTCAATTATTAACCAAGCCGGCATAATCCCGGTTTCAACAATGGCTTGCTCGACTTTAGTCACGAAGTCCTTTTGCCGAAATTGCTGTGCGCTGACATTAACTGAGACATAAGCATAGTCCTTACCGCTTGTCTGCCATTGTTTAATCTGGCCACATGCCGCCTTGATAACCCAAGCGCCTATTTGCTGTATCATCCCCGTTTCTTCGGCGATTGGAATAAACTCGTTCGGCGCAATCAATCCTTTATCCGGATGAATCCAACGAATCAGCGCTTCAACGCTGATAATCCGTCCGTTTCGATCGACCTGCGGTTGATAATAAAGTGTAAATTGCTGTTGCTCAATCGCGATTCGTAGCGCATTTTCGATCTGCAAACGTTTATCGGCAGCTTCCTGCATGCTTTGATCGAAAAAACTGATAGTATTTCGGCCTTTCTCTTTCGACCGATACATCGCGGTATCGGCCTGTTGCAGTAAATCAGTGGCCGCCAATTGGCACTGGCCGGAAAATAAGGTAACACCCATGCTGGAACTGAAATAATGCTCGTTACCTTTGATTAAATAAGGCTTGTTCAGCTTATGCATAACTTTTTCGGCAAGTTTTACAATTTTTTGAGTCGCCTCATCTATATTACTGGTTTCGGTATGTACTAAAATTACGAATTCGTCACCGCCGAGCCGAGTAGGCGTATCCTCTTGTCGTATCGATTGTTTCAAACGTTTAGCTACTAGGACCAATAGTTCATCACCGGCTTTATGCCCCATCGAGTCATTCAATACCTTGAATCGATCTAAATCCATATACAGAATTGCCGCATAAGTATTTTTTCGTTTGGCTTGTATTAATACCTGATCGATTCTTTCCAGTAATAATCTGCGATTCGGTAAATCAGTCAATGGATCGTAAAAGGCCAATTGCGAAATATATTCCTCGAATTTTTTCTTTTCGCTCAAATCGGTAAGCACCGCAACATAATGTGTGGTTTCACCCCGGTTATTTTTGACTGCGGTAATACATTGCCAAATCGGAAAAATCGAACCGTCCTTGCGACGATCCCAAATCTCACCTTCGAATCGACCATCATGTTTTAATTGCCGCCATAATTCCTCATAAAATGCTTCGTCATGCCGGTCGGAGTGCAGAATATTCGGATTTTTGCCGATGACTTCTTCAGCCGAATAGCCGGTCACCGTCGTGAATGCTTGGTTGACGCGCAAAATTGTCGCGTTAAGGTCGGTAATCATGATCCCTTGCAAACTTTCGAAAGTAATCGCAGCCAAGTGCAGCTCTTCTTCGGCTTCTTTATGTTCGGTCACATCCATCCATGCGCCGAACACTTCATCGATTTGACCAGTTGGCGTTCGGGTCATAATTGATTTGTCATGTATCCAACGATAGAAGCCGTCTTTATGCCGAAACCGGTATTGATAATCCAATTGTCCGGTTTGTTTTAACTGTTCCATTAATTCGATAGTCTGCTCTCGGTCATCCGGATGCAAACGATCGATCCATAAAGCGTCATTGCTATACCAATCGGATGGCGCGAAGCCGGTAATGCTTAAAAAGGCGTCGCTTATAAATGTTGTTCTATAGGGATATCGGTCATGGCCGGTAAATAGCAACGTGTATATTGCGGCAGGCGTGACATTGACGACATGTTTGAAACGTTGCTCGCTTTCCTGAAAAGCACGGTTACTCTGTTGCAGTAGCTCGATCGTTTTGTCCAGATCATGATTGAGCCGTTTGAGTTCATTTTGTGTTTGTAAGTTAAAACGAATTTTATCTTGTAATTGTGTGTTCGCTTTCAATAACTCCGATGGGCTCGAAATCAGAAACGCCCTTGGAATCAACGGCCAAAGCATTACGCCCGCTATTACCGCAACACCTGCAGCCAATGCATCGATGATGCCTGACATACCGTAAACCGGTTTCCAAATCGTTACGGCGTTCATGACATGCGTCGTGCCACAGGAAAAAATAATTAGGCTGAATAGCAAAAACATACCTTTGAATTCGACTTGCTTACGCTTATAAACGAAATAAAGCAACGCAAGCGGAATTGAAAAATACGCCAAGGCGATTACGATGTTTGCCGTTATGGTTAGCCATATCGAGCCGGGTTGCCATTGCATGCAATATCCATGTGGCATTAAATCTGCGCTACCAAATAAAAATTCCAATAGTTCTTGCATAACGGCTATTCGTTTATTGATTGACCTAATCTTAGAAACAACAAGTTCGTCAATTTATTTTAGTACAGTTATTAAGGTTTATTGACAAACCACTCTAAGCGAAGGAAGAATACC
>SLIO01000361.1 GCA_007135635.1 Methylomicrobium sp.
ATCTGTTAGCCGCTGCAAAATTGGCGCTTAACGCTACCTTATGGACACGCGATAAACGCCTGTTGGCCGTTGCTACGCAGCTCACTATGAGCTATCAACCCTAAGCATCAGCGCATGACTTCAATAAACCCGCCCCAACAAATCGCGATCTACCAAAATGAAGACGGCAGCATTTATATTGATGTTCACTTGGAACAAGACACCGTTTGGCTTAGCCAAGCGCAAATGTGCGAATTATTCGACAAAAACAAGCGCACAATTTCCGAGCATATCCGTAATATTTTCAAGGAAGGCGAGTTGCAAGAAATTGCAGTTGTCCGGAAATTCCGGACAACTGCATCCGATGGCAAAACCTATGAAGTCAATCGATATAACCTCGACGTGATCATCTCCGTAGGTTATCGGGTTAAATCACGACGTGGCACTCAATTCCGCATCTGGGCTAACACTATCCTCAAGCAATACCTACTGCAAGGTTACGCGCTCAACGAACAAAAACTACGTGACAGCCGGGAAAAATTGGCCGATCTGCAACGGGCCATCGCCTTATCGTCGCGCTTGGTGCATCACAAAGCCTTGTCAGCCAGCGAGTCGCAAGGCATTTTGGCGATTCTGGAACAATACAGCCACGCCTTGACGGTGCTGGATGATTACGACCATCAACGCTTGGTTATCGCGGGCACCCAAAAAGCCACGCAAACGCCGATTGGCTATGAAGAAGCCATCGCTCAAATCCGGCTATGGCGTGAACAGGAACAATTAAGCAGCTTGTTCGGCAACGAGAAAGACGATTCGTTCAAAAGTTCGCTGGCCACGATTTATCAAACCTTCGGCGGCGAAGAGCTGTATTCGAGCATCGAGGAAAAAGCGGCGAATCTGTTGTATTTTATCGTCAAAAATCATTCTTTCAGCGATGGCAACAAACGCATCGCGGCGGCGATTTTTGCCTGGTTTTTACAACGGCACGATTATCTGTACAACGAGAACTACGAAAAACGCATTGCCGATAACGCCTTGGTTGCCTTTACTTTGTTGATTGCCGAAAGCAAACCGGAAGAGAAAGATACCATCGTCAAAGTCATTATCAATTTAATCAATGGTAAAAATGGATGACCCAACTGACCGAATCCGCGATTGAAGACTTGGCGACACATCCTCCTCAAGTTTATGAGCAGTGAAGTCAGGGTAAACTACAATTCTTAACTATCCATGCCTTTTGAGGAAAACTAATGTATGCATACAAAGAAATAATCACGCTAGAGGACTTGCAGCATATCACCTTAAAACGCCCATTAGCGTTAAAAAAAGGGCAAAAAATCGAAGTATTGATTTTGGCAGACGATGAAAATGACGAACTGGAAGCCATCCGCGACCATATCGCCGCGCAAAATATCAGTGAAACCGATATAAGCGACGCGATTCATTGGGCTCGGGAAAAATGAGGGTTGTTTTTGATACCAACACGGTTATTTCAGCCTTGTTATTTCGCGGCAAGCTGTCGGTTTTGATCGAGCATTGGCAACAAGAAAACATAACGCCGTTAATTTGTGAGGAAACCCGTACCGAATTTTTACGGGTTTTAGTCTATCCAAAATTCAAGTTAAATGCCGAGCAAATAGACATATTGGCTTCTCATTACTTGCCTTATGCCGAAACAGTGACGATTTCAGAAGCCAATGAAAACCATTTGCCAAAATGCCGGGATAATAAAGACCAAATATTTTTGGAGTTGGCTTTTAATGGTCGAGCTGATTTTTTAGTCACCGGCGATGAGGATTTGTTGGTATTGAGAACACAGACACCGTTTGAAATCATCACATCGGCGGATTATTTAACGCTTCATGTTCACAAATACACGCAATGACCAAAATCACCGAATCCGCGATTGAAGATTTCGCCATCAAGCTGTTTGAACAGCTGGGTTATCACTATGTTTATGCGCCTGACATTTCCCCCGACGGCAACAATCCGGAACGCAGCCGCTATGACGAAGTCATCCTGAAAGACCGCCTCTGGTCTGCCGTGCAGCGCATCAATCCGTCTGTGCCGCGCCATGCCTTGCAAGAAGCACTGAAAGACGTTGAGCGCATCCATTCGCCGGAATTGCTCGCCAACAACGAAGCCTTTCACCGCCTGCTCACCGAAGGCGTTAACGTCAATTATCAAAAAGATGGTCAAGAGCGCGGGGATCTGGTCTGGCTGATCGATTTTGCCAAGCCGGAAAATAACGAATTCGTGGTAGCCAATCAGTTCACGGTGATTGAGAACAACCAGAACAAACGCCCCGATCTGGTTTTATTAGTCAATGGTCTGCCGTTGGTGGTCATCGAACTCAAAAATCCCGCCGACGAAAACGCCACAATTAAATCCGCCTACAGACAAATAGATACCTACAAGCATAAGATACCCAGTCTATTCACCACTAACGCGATTCTGGTCATTTCGGATGGCTTGGAAGCCAAGGCAGCGTCTTTGTCGGCCGGGTTTAACCGCTTCATGGCGTGGAAATCCGTCGATGGCAAAACCGAAGCCTCGCATTTGGTCAGCCAGCTCGAAACCCTGATTAACGGTATGTTGAACAAAGCCACGTTGCTGGATTTAATCCGGCATTTTGTGGTTTTTGAAAAATCCAAAAAAGAAGATCCTCAAACCGGCATTATCAGCATTAGCACGGTTAAAAAACTGGCCGCCTATCATCAGTATTACGCCGTGAACGCGGCGATTGCCTCGACATTGCGGGCGGCAGGTTTTGAATCGTCAAGGGCGTTTAGCGAACCGCCGGCGGGTTACGGTTTGCCGGATGTCAGGCAACAACCCAAAGGCGATCAAAAGGCCGGCGTGGTTTGGCATACGCAAGGTTCCGGCAAATCGCTGTCGATGGTGTTTTATACCGGCAAGATCGTGCTGGCATTGGATAATCTGACCGTATTGGTGATTACCGACCGCAACGATCTGGACGATCAGTTGTTCGATACTTTTGCCGCGACCACGCAATTGCTCCGGCAAGAGCCAAAACAGGCGGACGACCGGCAACAACTCAAAGAGTTATTGAAGGTCGGCTCCGGCGGCGTGGTGTTTTCCACGATCCAGAAGTTTCGGCCGGATGAAGGCAATGTCTATGAGGCGTTATCGAGTCGGCGCAATATCGTCGTCGTTGTCGATGAAGCGCACCGCACCCAATAAGGCTTTCAAGCCAAAACCGTTGATGAAAAAGACGATCGGGGCGAAGTCATCGGCAAAAAGGTCGTCTATGGTTTTGCCAAATATCTTCGCGATGCCTTGCCCAATGCCACTTAGTTAGGCTTTACCGGCACGCCGATCGAGAAAACCGATGTGAACACGCCGGCGGTCTTTGGCAACTATGTCGATATTTAAGACATTGCCCAAGCGGTCGAAGACGGGGCAACGGTGCGCATCTACTACGAAAGCCGCTTGGCTAAAGTGTGCTTGAGCGATAAAGGCAAAAAACTGATTGCCGAACTCGATCAAGAACTGGATCAGGAAGAACTCACCGACACCCAGAAAGCCAAAGCCAAATGGACGCAAGTCGAAGCCTTGGTCGGCAGTGAAAAACGCATCCGGAATGTCGCCAAGGATATTGTCAGCCACTTTGAAGCGCGGCATGAAGTCTTTGCCGGTAAAGGCATGATCGTGGCGATGTCCCGCCGCATTGCCGCCAATCTGTATGAGGAAATCATCAAACTCAAACCGGAATGGCATTCGGACAATCCGAACAAAGGGGTGATTAAAGTCGTGATGACGGCTTCCTCATCCGACGGGCCGAAACTGGCAAAACACCACACGACCAAGCAGCAACGTAAAGCCTTGGCCGAGCGGATGAAAGATAACGATGATGAATTGAAACTCGTGATCGTGCGAGATATGTGGCTGACCGGCTTTGACGCACCGAGCTTGCACACGCTCTATATCGACAAGCCCATGAAAGGGCATAACCTGATGCAAGCGATTACGCGGGTCAATCGGGTTTATTTGGATAAGCCGGGAGGCTTGGTCGTCGATTATCTGGGCATTGCCGCCGATCTGAAGGAGGCACTGTCCTTCTATTCCGATGCGGGCGGTAGAGGCGATCCGACGCTTGCGCAAGAACAAGCGGTCAACTTGATGCTGGAAAAAATCGAAGTCATCTCCGCGATGTATCACGGCTTTCCTTACGAGAATTATTTTGAAGCCGAAACTTCGCAAAAATTATCGCTGATCCTCGCCGCCGAAGAACATATTTTAGGGCTAGAGGATGGCAAAAAGCGTTATATCAATGAAGTCACGGCTTTATCCCAAGCCTTTGCGATAGCCATTCCCCATGAACAAGCCATGGATGCTAAAGATGAAGTCGCCTTCTTTCAGGCGGTCAAGGCGCGGCTGGCCAAATTTGACGGAACCGGCACCGATAAAACCGATGAAGAGATCGAAACTACGATCCGGCAGGTGATCGATAAAGCCTTGGTGTCCGAGCAAGTGATCGACGTATTCGATGCCGCAGGCATTAAAAAGCCGGATATTTCCATTCTTTCAGAGGAGTTTTTGCTCGAATTGAAAGGCATGGCGCATAAGAATGTCGCTCTCGAAGTGTTGAAAAAACTGCTCAATGACGAGCTGAAAGTCCGTGCGAAAAAGAACCTGGTGCAAAGCAAATCCCTGATGGAAATGTTGGAAACGGCCATCAAGAAATACCAAAACAAAATCCTAACCGCAGCCGAGGTTATGGAAGAGCTCATCCGAATAAGTAAGGAAATTGTCTCATCGGATAATGAGGCCAAGAACATGGGCCTGAGCGATTTTGAATATGCTTTCTACACGGCGGTTGCCAGCAATGACAGCGCTAAAGAACTCATGCAACACGATCAATTGCGGGAATTAGCGATTGTTTTGACGCAAAAGGTAAAGGAGAATGCCTCGATTGACTGGACAATTAAGGAAAGCGTTCGTGCTAAATTGAAAGTGATCGTCAAACGGCTTTTGCGGCAATACGGCTATCCGCCGGACATGCAATTATTGGCGACTGAAACGGCACTCAAACAGGCGGAGATGATTGCGAACGAACTGTGCGCGGCTTGATATTTGGGAGCGCGTAACTAGGGATGCAGTCATTTAAAGCGTAGTGACAGAAAACTGAAAATGTGGTCGTACGAAGTATAGATATTAGAACAAGGTTTCATGTTTAAACATTTCCAACAAACGTTCAATTTCGCCGGATGTTCCACTATAAGATTTAGGCGTTGATTGTTCCCACCAGTCGGTAAAGCCTTCAAGGCTCTCTATATCTTCATCGCTGACTTTATTAAAGCCCATTGTCCAATCTGCAAAATTTCGTTCTTTAATTTGCTTCTTGTAAATAAGCGATACCTTAGCATGCCTTGAATCGTCTTTAATTCGGTTGAACGTGGCCAGAACTATTTTTTCCTCACCTTCCAATACTTGAATGAAGAAAGGATCAAGGTGAAGCAGCATGCCGGTAATATTTAATTTTTTATTTTTTTCTCTTGCTTTTTTTAGCAAGGC
>SLIO01000487.1 GCA_007135635.1 Methylomicrobium sp.
ATTGGCGCGATATTGAAAAAAGGAAAGTTATTCAAAGTGGTTCCTGGGGTTTCATGTTGGCTTTAAATTCAAAAGCATCAACTATTAACGCGAACATAGCCATATGTAAACCTAAATTCGGCAGTATAACCATGAAGCACATGAAGTTCATGAAATCTTTCAACGGCTTGTCCTAAAATCTTGAATAGCCCGTTAGAGGAACAAAAATAATTTGCATAGGCAGAATACGTCATTAAATTGTTATTCTTCAAGATCTTCATGGTGGAATGCTTTTTCTAGGATTATTCAATCATTGAATTAATTAAATCTAACAAACCCGATTCATAAGCACGCAAAGCGGCAAAGGCGGCTAACACGATAAATATCAGTCCGCTGATTTTATGAAGCATCGCTACCGAAATGCGTTTCAATACGGTGCGACCGGCTAAAATCCCCAAGGCCGATGTTGTCGCGAGTGCGGCAGTCGAGCCTAACCAGACTGCTGCTGGCGGTGAACCGCTGCTTAAAGCGACAACGGCCAATTGCGTTTTATCTCCGAACTCTGCCAAGGTAATCAACGAAAAAGTCGTCAAAAAAGTACTCAGATGGTTCGGTGTTTTAACGGCATCGTCGTTTTCTTCGTTGTCATCATGCTCGCCAAGCGCATGCAGTCCGAAGGTCGCAAACAATACCGCGACGATCGCTGCGACAACGGCCTCCGGCATCCAAAGCGCGATTGATGCGCCGAAAATAACCGCGAGCGTGTTCAACAGCATAAACGCAGAGATCGCACCCAACCATACCGAGCGGGGGCTATGTTTAGAGGCTAAAGTCATGCAAACTAATTGACTTTTGTCGCCCATCTCAGCGGCTACGATTAGCGTGTAGCTTCCCAGTACTACGATGATTGATTCCTTAACATTGATTGTCTCGATTTGTGTTTCGACAAGAGACCTGAGCGCATACAGCGAATCCATTAAATTTTCCTTGTTTTATGATGTGGCAATCGATTTAGTCGGTTGTGCTTTGATTCCAATAGACTTGCTTGATAACCGGTTGACGTTTCAGTTTTCGGACCAGACCATCTAATTCATCGACATTGACCGAGCTGTCCGCCAGTGTCGCTTCTATTTCAACGTCGTTATCGCCGAAGGGTTGAATATCATCATCGACGATAGGGTGGTTGGCTTGTTCCAGGGTTAACTCCAACAAGGCGAGTGCATCTTCCTGGCGTTCGCGTGCGGTAATGACGTGAAAAATATTGGTCATTTCGACGGCGACTGTATCGAGAGGCTGTCTGTTAATTTGATTGACGACAGGACGCAATAGCGTATTTGCCGCCAAGACATAAAACGTGCCAATTGCGGCCTCAAGTATCAAATCCGCGCCGGCGCAGGCGCCAACGGCAGCTGAACCCCAAATTGTCGCTGCTGTGTTGATGCCTCGAACATTGCCTTGTTCGCGCATGATAACGCCCGCTCCCAAAAAACCAATCCCCGATACGACATAGGCGACAACACGAACAGCGCCTTCGCCGCCGTACAAGCGATTGGCCATGTCGACAAAAATCGCGGCGCCGACGGCGACCAGCACGTTCGTTCGCAAACCGGCTGTCCGTTGCCGGTATTGCCTTTCGAAACCGATCAAACCACCTAACAAAAAGGCGACCGTTAAACTAATGGTCGTGTCCAATAGCGAATTGACGTTGATTTCGTTCAGTGCTTGCATGGTGCATCTCCTTTTGTTGAGTGGCTGTCAATCTTTCCTATGGCGAATTCAAGTATTCAAAGATTGTTCTATTTTATAGATACCTCTGTCGTTGTTTGAGTTAAAAAGTGGTCAAATAAGCGCTCTGTCGAAATTAATAGCTGGGATTGCTGAATAAACCATTCGCACCGTCCGCGCGCCCCGGCCTTCCTTCTGGCGTGAATACATCAAACAACATTCTAATGCCTATTTGGCCGGTAAACTCCAGTCTGCCCGTTTCATTACGTCCGTCGTCCAACTCGGGTTGTAAGCCGAAGGTAACATCGAGATTCAAGTAATCGTTAGGTAACCAACGAACACCGAATTGCGATGCATACTTCGGTTCGTTCAAAACCAAAGGGTCGCCGGCAAAGACTTCACCGATCAAGCGAGCTTCCGGATGAAAGGCTTCCAAATCAAAACCGATGCCCCAATAAGGCGTGATGCGCTGCGGGCCGCCCCGCTCTCTATCCATGCGGGCACCATAATTCGTGTGCAGCATCAATTTATCGTCATTGAAGCGCCAAGTCGACATCCCGGTCATGTAATAGTTACTGCCTACATCATGCATATCGCCTCGTCCGGTATCAAATGTCGCACCGGCACCGAACGCAAATCCCGGCATAATGCTATCGATTTGCGCTTTATTAAACAATATTTTGGCCATAAAGGAGGGATTGGCATAGGTCAGTTCATCATCGCTATCGCGACCGACGCCTGCGCCGGCGATTAACTCTAACCATTGGTTGACCGATGTGCCTATCATGACATTGTATGCCGGAAAAGGAGACCAATCGCCGCCGACATGGCCTGTTTCAAGCCAGGTTTCGGCTTCAATTTGGCCTTCATCGACAATCCGCGCATCATCGGTTACAAAAGGTCGAACGGCTTCCGATTCGGTTGCGAGCATACTCAATACGGCAGTGGTAAGTATCGATATATTTCGTCGAGTGCCGTTTTTGGCCTTTGAAGTGTTTGGGATCATTTCGTTTACACGGATCTGTTTCATGATGGCCCCCATTGCGATGAATTCAAAATATAAAGGATGTACGAAAATTTACTTGAGCGACTATTCCGCTAACGAATCGGTCTCTTAAAAAACGCTTGGAAATTGACTAACGGGCTCGAAGTCATTGCGATTGATCGCGCGATGAAAAGTAGGATGTGAAATGGCGGAAGTCATGGGTTTCTCCAAAAGCATGCGTCAAATCGCATGCACGGGAGAACGCCTCGATTTATGAGGCGTTTCTGACAGAGTGCAAACGAAGCAAGCTCAGTTGGTTGAGTTGTTGTTTGAAATATCGACTATGGCTTTCCATTGAAGATTCTTTGAATTGAACTTGCGTTATGATAGCAATCTACAAGCCTGCCAATCCTGAATTTTTCTTCAGAATTACCCTCTACTAAATGGCTCAAGTTAAACTGTTAATCGGTTTTTGAAATCATGCTGAGCGGATCAAAAGCGCCAAAATGACGGTTATCGAATGAGTATTTTATTGGTTGAAGATGATAGAAAAGCGTCCGGTCTTTTAATACGAGGCCTGACCGAAGAAGGTTTTGCAGTCGATCCGGCATACTCGGTCGAGGAAGCCGAACAATGCCTGTGCATACAGGAGTATCGCTTGATTATTTTGGATTGGTTTTTGCCGGGTAAGCAGGGTGTTGCTTGGTGTGAAGAACTCCGGCAACAAGGCGTGCGAGTGCCGATCTTGATGCTCACCGCCCGCGATGCCTTGCAAGACCGGGTCGATGGGCTCGACGCCGGTGCCGACGATTACTTGACTAAACCGTTTGCGTTCGAGGAACTGTTGGCGAGAACCCGCGCCTTATTGCGCCGGTCGGACATTGGTCAACAGACAAGTCTTGAGGTGGCAGACCTCATCTTGGATATGCAAACGCATCGGGTGACTCGAGGCGAGTTGATTATCAATTTAACCCAAAAGGAATACGCCATTCTGGAAATGTTGATGCGCCGCGCAGGTAAAGTAGTAAGCCGAAACGATCTTGCCGAATCGCTATGGAACAACGACCATATCGGCCTGGATAATCTGATCGACGCCCATATTCGCAATTTGCGCCGGAAAATTGATCGTCCGGGCAATACGCAACTCATTCATACGGTACGCGGCCGAGGATTTCGATTGACAACAAGAGGTGCCGACGATGCTTAAATTTAGAACGCGGCTCATATTGAGCCACCTGGCCGTTATTGTTGTCATCCTCACAAGCGTTGGTTTTGCCGCTTACTGGATGCTTTCCCGTGCGGTGCATAACCAACTCGATGCGGCTTTGTTGGCTGTCGCGGAAACGGAAGCAGCGGTGTTGTCGTCGAGTCCGAGCAAGTTCATTAAACTTAACGATACCTTGTCGGATTCCGACAGACTCTCTTTTGCTCGTATCGACCGGCTGATACAGATCATCGATAGCGAGGGTAAGGTACTGGCCCAAAGTGCCAACTTAGGAAATATGCAGTTACCGATACCGACAAAAATAGAGGCAATGTTCGCGACTCGGGAAACCGTTTTTGAAACGCTTTTCTCGTTTGGCGACGAACCGGTGCGGATGGTGTCGATGCCGATAGATCGTCCGGGTACTCCTGTAGTTGTACAAGTGGCCGGATCGATGGACGATGTTCACAATGTCTTGAATGTCGCCAGCTTGCTTTTCGTGATGATTACGTTCGGTTTACTCGCTGCAGTAGGCGGTGTCGGGGTCTCATTGACCCGCAAGGCATTTCAAACGATTGAAAATATTGTTCAGCGAGCGCAGCACATCAATGAAGCCAATTTGAGTGAGCGTTTGCCGCATCCGGGGAGTCGCGACGAGATCGGAATGCTGGTTGATACCCTGAATGAAATGCTCGATCGCATTGAGCGTAGCTTTGAAGTACAGCGCCGATTCACTGCCGATGCTTCCCATGAGCTGCGTTCGCCGCTATCGCGATTGCGTACAGAGCTTGAAATTAGCCTGCGCCGCCCCCGAGATGCGGCGGAATATCAGGAAACATTGCAATCCTGTATGGACGAAGTGGAACGCTTGACTTTGATTGTCGAGGAACTGTTGGTTCTTGCTCGCATGGATGCCGGTCTTGAACGCGGTTCGACGGAAACGGTCTCTCTGAATGCAATCATAGAAGCGACCGTTAAGCGTATGCAGTCGATGGCCGACAAGCGTGATGTGCAAATTATCGTAGAGCCGATGCCGCAGGCTGTCACCAATATGGCTTATGGATCGGTCGATCTGATTCTGACCAACTTATTGGATAATGCTGTGAAATTTTCTCGGCCTGGCGGCTGCGTTTCGGTCCGTTTGGCAGTTGAGGGAAACGAGGCAGCGCTTAGCGTATGCGATAACGGGCCGGGTATAGAGCATGATGAGCAGCAACGAATCTTTGAACGATTTTACCGTGGCTCGACTGCTTCAACGATGCATGTGGCCGGAGCCGGTTTAGGTTTAGCGCTTTCACAAGCCATTGCATGCGGTCATGGAGGCTATATCGAAATGACGAATAATGATGGAGGCGGAGCCGTTTTTATTTTCAAATTTCCGTTGGCTCGCTAATGGCCAAATATTCGTCATGCACAAGTAGCGCTCCGCTTGATTGACAGAGTTTATCGAATAACTATACCTTTCGCACTTCAAATTTCGGCAGTGCCAGAGGAGGCGCCTGGGTGTCCGGTCGATTTTCGCTCCTGCAAAATCGACATTCACGTCATCCATGGCGCTCATAAAGGCTTTGCCAGC
>SLIO01000069.1 GCA_007135635.1 Methylomicrobium sp.
TAATTTCCGACTTCTGGAACGCCCTTATCCAAAGTTAACGTTACTGTCCCTGATTTGTGTTTTGACGCAGGCAAATGAAATACACGAGTACCCTCAGGTTCTTTTGTCACCTCAAACTCAACCGACATTTTTCTGTATCGTGGATCTTGATAATCGAAAACTAATTGAGTCAAAGTGTTAGTGTTAGGAATATTTGCGCAAAACTCCTCGGCTGGAAAAGCAGCTGGTTGATAAGCCGTGTAATGAACCCAGTGACCAGGCTCCAATTCAAACTTACATTGATCGGTATCGGTACCCGCCGCACCGCCATGAGCCCAAACGGAAGCGGAAAAAACCAACCCCATAAGCGCTAGGAGACTACTTCTTACTATGCTCTTTCTGTTCATAATACCTTCCAGTTGTGTCGGTTAATTATTATTTTAATAATTGCTTGTTGCTATTTTTAAACATTAAAGCACGTGATAAAAAAGCTTGGTTTAAGCAAAAAAATTACATCGATTCTTAATTATCACTGATGCACCTATGAACTCTAACATATCACCCATTACAAATAAAGCTAATGATATGACAGGCATCCAGGCAGATAAACCATCATAACAAACAATGCCCTTTTAATTTTAGGTGCGGGGTAAATTGCTCCAAAAAGGCACATAGTAATATAATGCATGTTTGATATGTATCAGCAACTAGCCGTGTTTTTTAGACTTTTGCAAACCTGACCGACCCTTACAGGAAACTAATCACATGCCATCTTTGACCCAGACCCCCACCTGGAAATCCTTAGTTAGTCATTGCGCCGCCCTTCAAGACTTCGACCTAAGAGAAGCGTTTAATCTAAATCCTCGTCGTTTTGAACAATTCTCACTTCAATTAAACGACATTCTGTTCGACTATTCGAAAAACTTAATCACAGAAGACACACTCTCATTGTTGGTCGATTTGGCAATTGATTCGGCACTTAGTTCAAAAATCGAAGCCATGTTTACCGGCGAAAGAATTAACCATACCGAACAAAGAGCAGTTTTGCATACCGCATTACGCAATAGAAGCAACAACCCGGTCTTAGTTGACGGCGTCGATGTGATGCCGGAGGTCAATCAGGTTCTAGCCAAAATGCGTGTCTTTACGGACAAAGTAAGAAACGGTCACTGGCTGGGGCACACCGGAAAACCCGTTAGCGATATCGTCAACATTGGCATTGGTGGTTCGAACCTTGGCCCTAAGATGGTTGCTACCGCCCTAACTCCTTATGCTTCCGATAAATTAAACGTTCATTTTGTTTCAAACGTAGATCAAACCGATCTCGTCGAAACACTCAAATCACTCAGCGCCGAAACGACTCTGTTTATTGTTGCATCAAAAATGTTCAGCACTCAGGAAACTATGACTAATGCGCATTCCGCAAGAAGCTGGTTGCTCGAGCAAATCAATGACGAAAAAGCCATCGGCAAACATTTTGTCGCGATTTCCTCACACCCTGAAAATGTCATTGCCTTCGGCATCGACCCGTACAACATGTTCGAGTTTTGGGACTGGGTTGGCGGGCGCTATTCATTATGGTCAGCGATTGGCTTGTCTATCGCATTACAAGTGGGGATGGATAATTTCGAACAATTGTTGCAAGGCGCACACGAAGCCGATTTACATTTTCGACATACGCCATTTGACCGCAACATTCCGGTTATCATGGGCCTACTAGGCATCTGGTATAATAATTTCTATGGTGCAGAATCGCATGCAATATTACCCTACGACCAATCACTACGTTATTTTTGTGAATTCCTGCAACAAAGCGACATGGAAAGCAATGGTAAAAGCATCGACAGAGAAGGCCAACCGGTCGATTACAGCACCGGCCCGATCATCTGGGGTCAGCCTGGAACGAATGGACAGCATGCGTTTTACCAATTGATCCATCAAGGAACCAAGCTTATTCCCTGTGATTTTCTGGCGCCGGCTAACTCGCATTATCATCTGCCCAAACACCACGATATTCTAATCTCAAACTTTCTTGCTCAACCGGAAGCTTTGATGCATGGCAGAAGCGCCGAAGAGGTTATTGCTGAACTACCCGAACAAGCCAAAAATAATGCCCTATTAATAGCATCCAAAGTCTTTGTTGGTAACAAGCCGTCTAATTCTTTTCTTTTCGAAAAACTGACACCTAAAACATTAGGCTCGTTGATTGCATTCTACGAGCATAAAATCTTCGTTCAAGGCGCAATTTGGAATATTAATTCTTTCGATCAAATGGGGGTTGAACTGGGTAAGGTGCTGGCCAAAGTCATTTTACCGGAATTACTGAACGACGAAAACATAAGCAGTCATGACTGCTCAACCAACGGCTTGATTAACACGTACAAAAAATTACGTAAAATAAACGGTTAATCACTGTCCCACTAACGACGCACCCGAAAGAAGTCTTTAAGCATTTCGGAGCACTCGTTTCTTAAAACGCCGCAGCGCCATGTGACTCGATGATTTAAAAATGGCGCATCGGACAAACTCATTGCGCTGCATACCGCGCCACGCTTTGGGTCTTCGGTAGCAAACACTAATCGCTCGATTCTAGCATGGACGACCGCACCCATGCACATGACACAAGGCTCGAGCGTCACATAAAGCGCCGCACCGGTCAGTCGATAGTTTTGCAGCACGGCGCCTGCTTCACGTATCGCAACCATTTCCGCGTGCGCCGACGGATCGTGACTCGCAATCGGCCGATTCCACCCTTCGGCAATACATACCCCATCTTTGACGATAACCGCCCCGACCGGCACCTCACCCATGGCCTCGGCACGTTGCGCCAATCTAAAGGCATGCCGCATCCAGGCTTCGTCGTTGTGAATATCGGCTATTCCCACTCAATCGTAGCCGGTGGCTTGCCGGAAATATCGTAAGTCACCCGAGAAATTCCCGCGACTTCGTTAATGATTCGACGCGAAACCAAATCCAAAAAAACGTAAGGTAAATGCGCCCAACGCGCCGTCATGAAATCAATGGTTTCAACCGCGCGCAAGGCAATCACATAATCGTAACGCCGCCCGTCGCCCATCACGCCGACCGACTTGACCGGCAAAAACACCGCAAATGCCTGACTGACCTTTTCATAGAGTTGATGCCGATATAGTTCTTCGATAAATATCGCATCGGCTTGTCGCAACAAATCGGCATAGTCTTTTTTGACTTCACCTAAAATCCGCACACCCAAGCCCGGCCCTGGAAATGGATGACGAAATACCATTTCGTAAGGCAAGCCAAGTTCCAAACCAAGCTTTCTAACTTCATCCTTGAACAATTCACGCAAGGGTTCCAGCAACTTGAGCGTCATATTTTCCGGCAACCCACCGACGTTATGGTGAGACTTAATTAAATGAGCCTTACCGCTTTTCGCGCCGGCCGACTCGATCACATCAGGATAAATCGTGCCTTGCGCCAACCATTTAGCATCGGCCAGTTTGGCTGCTTCTTCATCGAATATCTCGACGAACAAGTTACCGATAATTTTTCGTTTCTGCTCAGGATCCGCCACTCCTTGCAAAGCCTCTAGATAACGTTGCTCGGCATCGACCCTGATCACCCGGACGCCCATGTGTTCGGCAAATGTAGCCATGACCTGATCGCCCTCGTGCAAGCGCAACAAGCCGGTATCGACAAACACGCAAGTCAATTGATCGCCGATTGCCTCATGCAACAAGGCCGCTACAACCGATGAGTCCACGCCGCCCGAAAGCCCTAAAATCACTCGATCGGAACCGACTTTACGACGAACCCCATGAACACTGTCTTCGATGATATTATCGGCCGTCCACAGCGCCTCGCAACCGCAAATATCGAGTACAAAACGCGACAGTATTCTTGCACCCTGCCGGGTATGAGTGACTTCCGGATGAAATTGCAAACCATAAAATAACTTGTCTTCATGCGCGATACCGGCTATGGGCGCACCCTCGGAACTGGCAATACGAATAAAGCCTTCAGGCAATTCGACAACCCTATCGCCATGACTCATCCATACGTCCAGCAAACCGAAGCCTTCCGGCGATGTATGATCCTCAATACCTTTCAATAACTTAGAGTGTGCATGCGCGCGAATTTGCGCATAACCGAACTCACGGTGACTGGATGACTCGACTCTTCCGCCTAATTGCTCGGTCATGGTCTGCATCCCATAGCAGATACCCAATACCGGAATCCCCAATTCAAAAACTTGTTGCGGCGCACGCGGCGTATCATCGCTAGTAACCGTTTCCGGCCCCCCCGACAAAACGATGCCATGCGGTGCAAATCGAATAATATCGTCGACCTCACAATCACAAGAAAGTATTTCGCAATAAACACCTATTTCTCGTATCCTCCGTGCGATCAATTGGGTGTACTGGGACCCGAAATCCAAAATCAGGATTTTATACAAATGAATGTTGGTCGATGCTTGTTGGCTCACGTTGACACTCGAATATTGTAGCGACAAAAATTAAAAGGGCTCCAACGAGCCCCTGATGAGTTTATCGGATGGATTAACTATTATTCCATATGATAGTTAGGAGCTTCCTTGGTAATCGTGACGTCATGGACATGGCTTTCACGCATACCGGCATTGGTAACCCGAACAAATTCGGACCGCTGATGCATATCATCAATCGTACGACTACCGGTATAACCCATGCTCGCTCTAATGCCGCCTAACAACTGATGGATGATCGCATACAGGCTGCCCTTGTATGGCACCCTGCCTTCAATGCCTTCAGGTACCAGTTTTTCGACTTTATCGGTTTCTTCTTGGAAATACCGGTCGCTGGACCCCTGCGACTGGGCCATCGCGCCCAGCGACCCCATGCCGCGATACGATTTATAAGAGCGGCCTTGATAAAGTTCAACTTCACCCGGAGCTTCCTCAGTGCCGGCAAATAAACCACCTAACATAACCGCATAAGCCCCTGCCGCCAAGGCTTTGGCCACATCGCCCGAATAACGAACGCCTCCATCCGCGATCAGCGGAACACCGGTACCTTTAAGTGCATCAGCAACGTTACTGACCGCAGTTATTTGAGGCACACCAACACCGGCAACGATACGAGTCGTACAGATCGAGCCCGGCCCGATACCCACTTTAACAGCATCGGCTCCTGCCTCAACCAACGCTTTCGCAGCTGCTGCCGTAGCGATATTTCCGCCGATCACCTGCACCTCCGGATAATTTCGCTTAACCCAACTGACCCGATCCAATACGCCTTGAGAATGCCCGTGAGCCGTATCGACAATAATCACATCTACGCCGGCCCTAACCAATGCCTCAACGCGCTCTTCGGTACCCTGACCGGTACCGACCGCGGCACCTACGCGAAGACGCTCTAGCTCATCCTTACATGCCTGCGGATAGTCTTTCGCTTTTTGAATATCCTTAACCGTGATCATCCCTTTCAAATGAAATGAATCATTGACCACTAGTACTTTCTCGATACGA
>SLIO01000206.1 GCA_007135635.1 Methylomicrobium sp.
GATCGGTTTTTTCCACTTCAATAACCCGGTTGTAAGCAGTCAGTAAATACCGTTTTTCTGCCAGCTGCTGCCACCGAAAGGCCTGGCCGCAGTGAAAAATGTCCCGGGGCTCGAAGGTGGAGAGGTTGTCGATCATTACCCTGTTGTCCGACTCCCGAACATTTACAGTCATAACTTTCATCCTTTCAAGTGTTGCTCCTATATTAAGTAAAACGATCTCTTCTTCGTACTGTTTTCGCACTTTATTCTATATTCTATCGGTTTTTCATTCCGTTAGAACGGCTGGTACGGATAGTAAACCCGCTTTAATTCATAACCGGTAAGCTCGTCGAAATACAGCGCCGCCTGCTGGCCGTCGATCTCTTTAAAAAACACCTTTACCACATGGGGCGCAAATTCGGTGTAGTAGTTTCGAATGATCGCTCTTCCCTGGTATTCCATGTCCGGATACTCTTCCTGATGCAGTTCCTGGATTGCTTCCGGAGACAAGGGCTGGCCGCTTTCCTCCCCGCCGGAAAACTCCAGCATTGACAGGGTGCCCCGGGCATCCATGGATAAGGTGGTTTCATTGTACTGGTTTCTAAAGCGAAGGATCTTCCCGGAGTTTGCCGCCACATTGATTTCAAAGGCGTCACTGGACAGCTTTAAGCTGCTGTCGGTGGGGGTGAATCGAAAGGCATGGATCGTCTCTCCGGTTCCCTCATGGCTGTAGCTGAAATACTCTGAGACCAGCTCCTCAAAGGGAGGAACGTCAAACTGCTGATAAAATTCCCGGGCAACCTCCAACGCCTCATGACGGCGAAGTTCCTTGTCGGAAGAGCCTTTTTTATCGGTTTCATTTCAAATATCTCTTGTCACCTAAACTCTCTTTCCATCGAATCGATCGGTTTGTCATTGATGCTGGCGATGCGCCGCTTCATTAATCCGTTGTCCGCAAACTCCCACAACTCGTTGCCGTAGGAACGGTACCATTGTCCGGAATCGTCATGCCATTCGTAACGAAAGGTCACCGCGATTCGGTTGCCGGTAAAACACCACAGTTCTTTTTTCAGCCGGTAATTGAGCTCTTTTTCCCATTTGCGCATCAAAAATTCGATAATTCTGTCCCTTCCCGAAAATATCTCGGCACGATTGCGCCAGTGGCAATCGTCAGTATAGGCGCCGGCAACTTTCACCGGATCTTTTGTATTCCAGGCGTTTTCAGCCATTTGCACCTTTTCTCGGGCTGTTTCTTCGGTAAATGGCGGTAAAGGCGGTTTGGTTTCCATGGCAATCTCCGGGGCATGACAATGAATGGGAAAAATAATTGAGGTTAAAGAAAAAATAGCACCGGCAAATCAAGGCCGGTCAATCAGATCCTTGGCGTCTCCACGCTTCATAATGTCGTAAACGAGGTCGAAAAATGCGCCCATGGTTTGCTTATCTTTCAACAGCACCCTGGCCAAATCATTATGCGATTTCATCGCGTCGACCGTTGCCGCCCGAACAACCCGAGGCAAATCGCCTTGCAATGCCTGCTCTTTGGTGTTGTTTTCCACCTGCTCCGTCACGCGATTGTTTCTCATCGCAATATCGACAATCTGGGAGGTAAAGTGCCTTTGCCCCACATCGCCGGAAATATCTCCGAATAGCTCATTCATCCGCGCAATGATTTGACTGATAAACTCTTTTTCCCTGTCGCTCGGCTCCGCCTCATTCGGCTTGATCGGTTTCAGCAGATATTTTTCGCCTTCCTCATCGACTTTTGGTTCGGCGCGAATTTGATAGTTTGCCAGCACCAGCCCGGTCAAATCGATCTGTTCGGGGGAAATGCCCGCCAAGCGTTTACTGTAAATCTTCGCGAACGCGGCGAAATTTTCAAGTTCCGCATCGTCGAGTTCGACCAATTGCGCAATATAGTTGTAGATTCGCACGAAACGGCCCAGATCGGTTTTAAACCGCATCAAGCCTTCCCGCACCTTCGCGAATTCGCTGCGTTGAGCTTCCGCGTATTCCCGCGCTTTTTTGTCGTCTTCCACTACCGCCTTGTCGATCGCGGCATCCCATTTTTCGATCGCGTCCGACAATATTTTCAATTTGCTGTTGAAGACGTCCGTGGGACGCTGGGTCGCGCTATAGAGCTTTTTATGCAGACTTTCGTCCGTTTCCTTGCCCGGCACCGCTTTGCCTCTGGCCTTTTTGAAGGCTTCAAGGTCTTCGAATTGGTAAATGCCCGCATTGTCCAATAGCGCCTTCGCGTCATAGACGACATTGCAATCTTGAACGGACTCCAATTCCGCGCCGTCGTCGTATTGCTTGAAGGCATCCAGAATGGTTTTCGGGTCGTTGACGAAATCGATGATATAAGTCACGTCCTTGCCCGGATAGGTCCGGTTGAGGCGATTCAGTGTTTGCACCGCTTCGACGCCGCTGACTTTCTTATCCAAATACATGCCTACCAGCTTCGGTTGATTGAAACCGGTCTGAAATTTATTGGCGACGATCATCACCCGATATTCGGAACGCTCGAATTCCTGACGCAAGTCTCCCGTGGCATCGGGATTGAGGTTGTATTCGGTGTATTCTTTTTCGATATCGATACCGAGGGAATCCTTCTCGTCGTCTTTGCCGAGCGATTGGCCTTCCACCTTGCCGGAGAATGCGACCAAGGCTTTGATATGTTGGAGATTGTGTTTTTTAATGTAGCGATCGAAAGCCAATTTATATTTGACCGCCTGCGCTCGCCCGCCGGTGACCACCATGGCTTTTGCCTCGCCGTTCAAAAGCCCCGCAATATTCCGGGTGAAATGATCGATGATGAACTCCACTTTCTGAGAAACGATCGTCGGATGAAGCGACTTCCAGCGCGCCAGCGATCGGCGGGCGAATTTTTTGTCCACGCGTTTATCGTTTAGCCCCTGATCGCCCAAACGAACGGCTTGCGAATACGGCGTAT
Source organism: Methylomicrobium sp. (assembly GCA_007135635.1). GTDB lineage: Bacteria > Pseudomonadota > Gammaproteobacteria > Methylococcales > Methylomonadaceae > Methylotuvimicrobium. Next base: position 2,936 of record SLIO01000206.1, read on the forward strand.
AGTTTCTAAGCACATCGAGAATAAAGCCCTCCTCAATCGCTTGCCTCTGGGTATAGCGATGAAAGGCTACCGGCTTGTTGTCGTCCGAAACCGGCAAGTCCGGGTTTTCCGGTCTACCGAATAACGTAAACGTGCTGTGTTTCGGCGTTGCGGTAAACGCAAAATGGCTGACATTGGCGGGGCGCACACGGGATTTCTGAATCTCCAGCAACACTTCTTCCAGAGTCATCTCTTCGAGCTTTATCTTGGAATCCAAGGACAGCGCCGCCCTCAAACCTTGGGCGGTAGAACCGGTTTGCGAGGTATGCGCCTCGTCGATGATCACCGCGAAATGACGGTTTTTCAGCGATTGCTCGGTCAAAATGGCTTCCATCGCAAATGGGAAGGTTTGAATGGTCACGACGATGATCGGCACGCCCTGCTTGAGGGCTTCAGCCAGCCGATGACTTTTGGACCGGCCTCCGCGCAGATTGGCATCGATGGTTTCGATCACGCCGAACTGGTGATCCAATTGTTTGACGGCATCTTGTAATTGAGCATCCAGCACGGTTCGGTCGGTCACGATAATCACCGAGTTGAAATAGGCATTGCCATCGGGATAGCGCAGTTTGATCAGATCGTGCGCCGTCCAGGCGATGGTGCTGGTTTTGCCGGACCCGGCAGAATGTTCGCACAAATACTGCCGACCCGGACCCAGCGCCTTGGCATCCGCGATCATCGCATTCACCGCTTCGAACTGGTGATACCGGGGAAAGATCAAGGTCTCGGCCTTGTAAGGCATGCCGAACTTGTCGACCGTATCCTTGGTTTCCACATACACGAAGCTGTGAAAGATGCGCAGCCAGGCATCGCGTTGACAAATTTCCTCCCAAAAGTAAGCCACCGGATATTCGCCGTCGTCGCGGGCCTTATTGCCCGCATGACCGTCATTGCCTTTGTTGAAGGGTAAAAAGAAGGTTTTCTCGCCGTCCAGTTTGGTGGTCATTGCAATCTCGCTGTCGCTCATCGCAAAATGCACGACGGCGCCGCACCTGAAGGTCAACAAGGGCTCTTTACGTCGGGTTATCGGATCTTGCGGCAAGCGGTCGCGCTTGTATTGCCAAATTGCATCCTCGATGGCCTGGGTAAAATCGGTTTTTAGTTCTACCGTTGCCACAGGAATACCGTTGATGAAAAAGCCCAAATCAATCGCCCACTCTCGCGTGGGGCAGTATTTCAACTGCCGCACCACGCGCAGAATATTGTTTTGGTATTTCGCGACCTCCTTGCTGTTGCGGTCATCTTCCGGGGCGGCCTGGCTCATCGAGACATTGCCCGCGCCCGCGATATCGAAACCTTGGCGAAGTACCTTGATGGTGCCGCCGGTTTTGGCCTCCAGCGCTTTCTCCAGCCTATCCAACACCGCTTTATCGGCATCGCCGCCGTTCAATCGGGTGAGTTTTTCCCAGGTTTGAGGCTGAGAGGTTTTAATCCAGCTCACCACATCTTCGGGGTACAACGCCCGCACCGGGTCGTAATGACTATTGGCGCCCTCCACCCAGCCGTTATCGACCAGCTTTTTGACGATGTAGGTTTCTAAGTGAACTTCGTGATGGGCTGCCATGCTCTGATCCGGATTGTTGTTTAATACCTTGCTAAGTTGCCATTCGGCGGAATATCGGTTAGCCTCGCACCCTAAATGGATTGGGAGTCCCCGATCGTGCTTCGGTGAGGTCACCGGGGTCGTTCGCTTTTCACGTCAACATTGAATCACTGACCCGCTAAATTAAAGAAAAGCCGTTTCCGTTAACTTAGCCTGCCCTTTAGGAATATGCACAAAATAACTTCTACAAGTAGTAGGCTTTGCGGAGGTTCGGTGACTCGCTTGACAGGACGCCGTGAATACATCCCTGTAGGCTTGACGGCGGCTATCCCTGCCGCCGACACCTGTCAATCGAGCCACCGAACCCCCTTCCAACAGTTGTCTATGTTATTTCATGCTCGTTCCTTAGTTAAACAAAACCCGGTTTCGTTAACTTAAAATTGCGTCGAGGCACGCCCCCCCCCTGTCGCATGGCTTCAGCCTGCCGCCGATGCTTCAAATCGATGAATGCGCGTCAACGCCTCGCCCAAGGCATCCTTGGCTTTTGCCGTATCGTAATCGGTTTGCAAACCCACCCAAAAACCCTCACTCATACCGAAAAAACGCGACAAACGCAGTCCTGTATCAGCGGTGATGGCGCGTTTACCGGCAACGATTTCACCGATACGCCGCTGCGGCACGTTAATTTCTTTGGCAAGCCGGTACTGAGTGATGCCTAGCGGCTTGAGAAACTCTTCCAGCAAGATTTCACCCGGGTGAACGGGCGGCAGCTTGCCACCACTGATGTCAGTTACATCAGAAAAATCCACGGAATCAATCTCATCAATAGAAATGCTCATGGTCTACCTCTTTCAATGGTAATAAACCTAAAAATAACAGTTGGTATGTGTTGTAGACCGTTCGTGCTGAGCAAAGTAAGCGCCCTTCGGTCGCATGGCGTTACCA
>SLIO01000158.1 GCA_007135635.1 Methylomicrobium sp.
GAAAAGGGGGATTGAGGGGGATTTATTTAAAAAATCTCCCCTAGCACCTCTTGTTCAAAGAGGGGGACTGAATACTTACCTCCTTACCGCTCACTGTTGACCTCTTACTATAGATTTAATTTTAAATAGAGAATTATTTTGCAAAACCGGGAAGAAATCAGTCGATTGGAAAATTTGGTCCAAAGCATTTTAGATGAAGCGAAGCTGCAGGGCGCAACCGCCGCGGAAGCGGGTTTGAGTGTCGATAGCGGCTTGTCGGTGACCGCGCGTTTGGGTGATGTCGAAACGATAGAACATCATCGCGACCAAGGTTTGGGTGTGACCGTTTATATTGGGCAGCGTAAAGGCTCGGCCAGTACCACCGATTTGTCTGAGTCATCGATCAAGGAAACGGTGACCGCCGCATGCAGTTTCGCGCGCTATGGTAGCGAAGATCCATATGCAGGATTACCCGAGCAAGACTGGCTTGCGACTGATTTTCCTGAATTGGATTTGTATCATCCTTGGTCTCTCGGTGCCGATCGGGCGATCGAGTTGGCTATAGCCTGCGAAGATGCCGCGCGTTCTTATTCAACCGAAATTACGAATTCGGAAGGCGCGACGGTCACCAGTCATCAAGGCATTCGGGTTTTGGGCAATAGTTTAGGTTTCTTGAAGGGTTCCGAATCGAGCCGTCACTCTATTAGTTGCGCAGTATTAGGACAGCGAGGCGACAGTATGCAGCGAGATTATTGGTATAGCGTTGCCAGGAATCCTGACTTGCTTGAGGGGGTCGACTCCATCGGCAGAAAAGCGGCCGAAAGGACGATCAGGCGTTTGCAAGGGCGTAGTTTGAGCACGCGGCAATGCCCTGTTTTGTATTCGGCTGAAGTGGCTTCCAGCTTGTTCGGATCGCTAATCGGCGCGATTAGCGGTGGTAACTTATACCGTAAATCGTCGTTTTTACTTAATGCGTTGGATACACGGATATTTCCGGAATTCCTGCATATTCACGAGCAACCTTATTTGGTTGGTGCTCTTGGTAGCGCTGCTTTCGACGCCGAAGGCGTCAAAACTAGGGCTCGGGACATCGTTGCGGAAGGTATCTTAAAGGCCTATGTTTTGAGTACTTATTCGGCGAGGAAACTCGGGCTTGAAAGCACGGGAAATGCTGGCGGCGTGCATAATCTGACCGTAGACAGCGGACCCGATGATTTTGCCGGAATGCTGAAGAAACTCGACACCGGTTTGCTCGTAACCGAATTGATGGGGCAGGGAGTTAAAATGGTGACTGGCGATTATTCGCGCGGCGCGGCCGGATTCTGGGTCGAGCATGGCGAAATTCAATACCCGGTCGAGGAAATTACGATTGCCGGAAATTTGAAGGATATGTTTAAAAATCTCGTCGCGGTTGGTAATGATGTCGATTATCGAGGTAATGTCCGTACCGGTTCGGTCTTGATCGAACGCATGTCGATCGCCGGAGAATAAGGCTCTCTATGAGTGGAACGGTTATGATTGAGAATAGTAGATATACCTTTAGCACTTCAAATTTCGGCGATGCTTAAGGAGGCGCCGGGGTGATCGGCTCCTCATTTAACGCTAGGTGAGGGGCCGGTCACCCCAGTGCCGAATTTTGATCTACGCCCTTTTGATTGAAAAACCGTCTAAGAATAAAAGGTATGGGGTGTGTCTATCGAGGACCGCCGTTCACCCAGCACCTAAATTATCCTAGATAGTTAGTCATAGCCAATGAATATGGAATTTAGGTGCTGGGTAACCCCATCCATGGGGGCTTGACGGCAGCGCTCGAATGCCAAGGATGGCGTGAATGCAGATTTTGCATGGAGCAAAAATCTGCCCTACTGCCGACATCCTCGCTAGCCACACCCCATACCTTCATAAAGTTAACCATTTATAAAGGGAGTACGATGGGTGTAATTCAAAATGCGGTAAAATCCCCTTTTTTTTCAATCAAATCGATGGCTTCTAACCAAATTTTTAATCAAGAGTGCAGGGATTGCGGACGCTTGGACGATTTTTTGTGCGAGGTGAAACGCAAGTATCCCGATTACCATGCTCGGCCGGTTGCTCCGTTCGGCGACGAACAACCGAAATTGTTGGTGGTCGGGTTGGCGCCGGGCATACATGGCGCGAATGCAACGGGGCGCCCGTTTACCGGCGATTATGCCGGAATCTTGTTGTACCATGCGTTATACCAATTCGGTTACAGTAATCACCCCATTTCAGAAGGCCAAGAGGATGGATTGGTTTTAACCGCTTGCCGAATCACCAATGCCGTTAAATGCCTGCCGCCGCAAAATAAGCCGACCGGTCAGGAAATTAATACCTGCAATCGATATTTAAACGCCGAAATAGCGCAAATGCGTGAAGGAACGGTCATTTTGGCGCTGGGCAGTATCGCGCATCAGGCCGTCTTGAAAGCCTGCGGTCTAAAATTAAAAGATGCATCGTTCGGCCATAATCGCTTGCATCGTTTGCCTAATTCGCGATATCTGGTTGATTCTTATCATTCCAGCCGTTATAACGTGCAAACCAAGCGCTTGACCGAGGAAATGTTTCACGATGTTTTTCGTAGTATCGCTGGAATTTTCGATCGTTGAGTGTTGCCGTGCCTGTTGCCGAATTTGATGTAGCCGCCTTTTTGAAAACCCTGACCAGCCGTCCGGGGATTTATAAAATGTTGAATGAAAAAGGCGAAATCATTTATATAGGAAAGGCCAAAAATCTCAAGAATCGCGTGTCGAGTTATTTTCGGACGCAAACCGCATCGCCGAAACAGCAGGCGATGATTGCGCAGTTGACGTCGATTGAAGTCATGGTAACCAACTCCGAAGGCGAAGCCTTGTTGCTCGAAAGCCAGTTGGTTAAGCGTTTCATGCCCCGCTACAACATTTGTTTGCGGGATGATAAATCCTATCCTTATATCTTTATTTCCACCGAACAGGATTTTCCGCGGATTACTTTTCATCGAGGCGCGAAAAAGAAGAAGGGGCAATATTTCGGGCCTTATCCGAGCGCCGGTGCGGTCAAAGAAACATTGAAATTATTGCAAAAAATCTTTCCGGTTCGGCAATGCGAAGATTCTTATTATCGCAATCGAACGCGCCCCTGTTTACAGCATCAGATTAAACGCTGCACCGCGCCGTGTGTCGATTTGATCGATACAAGCAACTATGCGGTCGATGTCGAAAACAGTATTTTGTTTTTGGAAGGTAATGGCGATTTGCTGATAGGGCGCTTGATCGAGAAAATGGAGCAGGCCTCGGCGGCCTTGGATTTTGAAAAAGCTGCCGGTTTTCGGGATCAAATTGCGCGTTTGCGTTTGATTCTGGAAAAGCATTTCGTGCATGGCGAGCGGGGCGATGTCGATATCGTTGCCTGTGCTACGCGAGCAGGCGTGGCATGCGTTCAGGTGTTTTTTATTCGCAAGGGACAGAATCTCGGTAATAAGTTGTTTTTTCCTAAATTGTCCGATCAAAATGAACCCGGAAAAATTTTGCAGGCGTTTATCGCTCAATATTATCTCGACAAGACCGTGCCTTACGAGTTAATTGTCAGTCACGAGCCGGAAGAAGCCGGTTTATTGGCCGAGGTTCTGGCTGCTTATGCCAAACATGCCGTCACGATTACATCGAAGGTGCGCGGCGAACGCCAAAAATGGCTGCAAATGACATTGACCAATGCCGAGCATTCGCTGCAAAGTAAATTGGCCGACCGGCAAGGTATTTATGCGCGTTTTTTGAGTCTTCAGGAGGAATTGGGTTGCCGGGAATTGCCGAAGCGTCTCGAATGCTTCGATATTAGCCATACCCAGGGCGATCAAACCGTAGCCTCGTGTGTTGTATTCGATAGGGAAGGGCCGGTAAAATCGGCTTATCGGCGTTTCAACATCGAAGGTGTGACGCCCGGTGACGATTATGCGGCAATTCATCAGGCAGTTGCCAGGCGCTATAAACGGCTCAAGCAAGGTGAACACGAGGCTCCCGATATTTTGTTTATCGATGGCGGCAAGGGGCAAGTCGGCGAAGCGCAAAAGGCATTGGCGGATTTAGAGATAAACAATGTTATGATAGTCGGCGTTTCCAAAGGGCCGGATCGGAAAGCCGGTATGGAAAAACTATTGCTGACCGATCAGGCGCAGCCTTTGGATGTAACTCCAGGTGCGTCGGGATTGTTGTTGATTCAACATATTCGCGACGAAGCACACCGATTTGCGATTACCGGACACCGGCAGCGGCGTGGTAAAGCAAAAAAACAATCCGTTTTGGAGGATATCCCAGGGTTGGGGCCGAAACGCCGACAATTATTATTAAAACAATTCGGCGGTTTGCAAGGCGTTGCCGGTGCCAGCGCGGATGCTTTGGCGAGTGTGGCAGGCATTAGTAAGGACTTGGCGCAACGAATTTACGAACAATTTCATAACCCAAATGGCCATTAAATTTAATCTTCCGACCTATCTGACTTTGCTGAGAATTGTTTTAATTCCGTTGCTTGCAGTGGTGTTTTATCTGCCTTGGGAATATGCCAACTTGGTCTCGACAATCATTTTTATCTTGGCCGGCATCACTGATTGGTTGGATGGCTATTTGGCCCGTAAGATGAGTTTGGAAACGCCGTTCGGCGCTTTTTTGGACCCGGTTGCCGATAAATTGATGGTAGCGATCGTACTGGTTTTGATAGTACAACAAGACGGTTCGCCTTATTTAGCCTTACCTGCGGCGATTATAATCGGGCGCGAAATTACGATTGCATCGCTACGCGAGTGGATGGCGGAATTGGGGCAGCGGGCTAAAGTCAAAGTTTCGCAACTGGGCAAATGGAAAACCACAGCGCAAATGACCGCGATCGGGTTTTTATTGTACGGACAGGATGTTATTGGTATACCGGTTAAGACATCCGGATATGTGTTGCTGTATTTGGCGGCGATATTGACGTTATGGTCGATGATTAATTATTTGAAAGCCGCGTGGAGCGTGTTTGGAGAAGGTTAAAAATTAATCTGTTAACTATTAACGTAGCGGATCGAAACTAGAGTGTTGTAATAAACAACTGTTTGATGTTTAATTTAAAACTTTAGCTTAGTATGAGATGTTATAAATCGAATATCAATATTTGAGGTTTTTTTTGGCGCTTTTTTGTTCGATAGTGGCGTTGCGAAAACAGTGATATAGCCTTAGCTTAACGACTGCCGGTTCCCGGCGAAGTCTATTGATGACTTATCTGAAAGCGTTGTATAGCCATAATGGCAGCAAACAGGGTCGATCGAAGTGCACAGATTTTTATGTAACTTTTCGGTGAATAAAATCGGGATTAATCAGTTTTGTTATGCAACTCAGGTTCTCGAATGAATTGCCGAAACGATACGAATCATTAACTTTATAAAGGCAGCATAATGATATTGCTGTAAAAAGTGAAAAAGGAAAAGGAAATAGAAAATAACAAAAATAAATA
>SLIO01000326.1 GCA_007135635.1 Methylomicrobium sp.
AAAGATGATTCTTGCGCCTGGCGCGTCGAAGCTGACGGTTCCGAGCAAAATTTCGATCCGCGACCGGATCCACATCCTCAAGGCACAACCGTCGATGTGCGCGATTTGTTTTACAATACGCCGGCGCGCCGAAAATTTCTTAAAACCGAAAAAACCGAGTTCGGGCATATCGAAACGCTGATCAAGCGTATGGCATTGAGTCGATTCGACATCGGATTTGCTTTAACGCACAATCAACGGGATGTTTTGAATTTGAAACCGGCCGTAACCGTTGTTCAACGCGAACAGCGCATCGCTGGCATTTGTGGCTCGGCTTTTATCGACTATTCGGTCAAAATCGATTTCGAGGCTTCGGGTTTGCAATTGACCGGTTGGGTCGGTTTACCGACATTTTCGCGCAGTCAGCAGGACATGCAGTTTTTTTATGTCAACGGCCGCTTGATCAAGGACAAACTGGTCTCTCATGCGGTCAAACAGGCCTATCAGGACGTGCTATATCACGGTCGCCATCCGGTCTTCGTGCTGTATTTAAATCTCGCCCCGGCCTTGGTTGATGTTAATGCGCACCCGGCAAAACTGGAGGTTCGTTTCAGGGAAGGCCGCTTAGTCCATGATTTTTTATACCGGGCTCTGCATCGGTCGTTGGCCGATTTACGGCCCGGGAATCAAGAACAGCCGTCCGTACTACCGATCGAAGAATTTACTCCGATACCTGCGCAAGCTTCGGAGCCGTCATCCAAAAAGCCCTCTATCCAATTCCAAGTCAAGCCCAAACAGACCGCCCTGCCGTTGCATGTCGAAGAAGATATACGCGCCTATGCATCGCTGTATCCTGTGGCCGAGACGGAACCTGAAAGCAAAAGGCCCGAGTCGTTAACGGTACGCGATGATGCGCATCATCCGCTGGGCTATGCCGTCGCGCATCTGCACAATATTTATATTCTTTCCGAAACGCCGAAAGGCATCATTCTGGTCGATACGCATGCCGCGCACGAGCGCGTTACTTACGAGAGAATGAAGCAACAATTCAACAAAGGCCGAGTGCCGAGCCAGCCGCTGTTATTGCCGATCAAAATCGCGGTCAGCGCCGCTGAGGCCGATTTGGCCGAACAGCATCAGGAATTTTTTAATTCGCTCGGATTCGAATTGAATCGTTCGGGTCCTGAAACGATTGTCCTGCGTTCGGTTCCGGTGTTATTAGCCGGCGGCGATAGTGAAGCGCTGATTAGGGACGTATTGGCCGATATCATCGAGCACGGTTTGAGCACGCGAATTCAGGAAAAAGCCAATGAGGTGCTTTCGACGGTGGCTTGTCACGGCTCGGTCCGGGCGCATCGTCGTTTGTCGATCGACGAAATGAATGCCCTGCTGCGTGACATGGAGCAGACCGAGCGGATAGGGCAGTGTAATCACGGACGCCCGACCTGGGTCGAGCTATCGACTCAGGAGTTAGATAAATTTTTCCTGCGTGGGCGGTAATACTCCCTTTTGATCGAAAAACCGTCTAAGAATAAAAGGTATGGGGTGTGTCTATCGAGGACCGCCGTGACCCCGTCCATGGGGCTTGACGGCAGCGTTCGAAAGCCATGGATGGCGTGAATGCAGATTTTGCGGAGCAAAACTCTGCCCTGCTGCCGACATCCTCGCTAGCCACACCCCATGCCTTCAGAAAATTAACTGTTTTTTGACTATAAAGGGAGTAATCTGTGAACGAGACATCTAAACCCACGGCGGTTTTTTTGATGGGGCCAACCGCTTCCGGCAAGACCGCTTTATCGGTGCAATTGGCTGAAGCGCTCGATGCCGAGATCATCAGTGTCGATTCAGCGCTTGTCTATCGAGGCATGGACATCGGTACCGCTAAACCCACGCCGGCTGAAAGAGGCGGCATTCCACATCATTTGATCGATATTCTCGATCCGAGCGAGTCTTTTTCAACCGGGCAATTCAGAGCCCGAGCGCTGGAATTGATCACGGATATCGATGCGCGTGGTAAGCTGCCTTTGCTGACCGGTGGTACGATGTTGTATTTCAATGCGCTGAATCACGGCTTGGCGCAACTGCCGCCCGCCGACGAAACGGTCAGGGCCGAGCTGAATAAAGAACTCGACCGTATCGGCAAGGATGCGATGCATCATCAACTGGCTGAAATCGACCCCGAATCCGCCGCGCGAATTCATCCCAATGATCCGCAACGTGTGCAACGAGCGCTCGAGGTTCATCGGTTGACTGGCCGAACGCTGACCGAATTGTTTAGCGAAGCCGAAGAGCAGTCTATCCCTTTTCGTGTGATTAAATTGATCATCGCTCCGCAAGATAGAAAGATCCTTCATCAAATCATCGCCGAGCGGTTTCATCGGATGTTGGAAAAGGGCTTTATCGAAGAGGTGGAAAAACTTTTTAGGCGCGGGGATTTATCGGAAAAAATGCCGTCGATTCGTGCAGTCGGTTATCGGCAAGTGTGGTCGTATTTGCAAGGCGAATACGATCATGCCACGATGACCGAGAAAGCCATTGTTGCTACAAGGCAATTAGCGAAGCGGCAGTTTACGTGGTTGCGTCGTGAAACCGCGGCGCAGGTTTTGATCAGCGGTGACCCGAAAGTATTGGACCGAGCTTTGGCTTTTATTGCCCAGTTTGATTAATTCTTTTGATGAAACTACAGATGGCAGTGGGTTCCACCAGAGGCAGGGATACTACTTATCACCTAGTTATCACTGCCATCAAGTTAAGGACTTTTCCGTTCGCCCTGAGCAAAGTCTGCCTTGGGGCCGACACCTGTCAATCGAGCAACCGATACCTTCATAAAATAGGGAAGTTATTTATAGCCAAATCCTTATCGTAAAGTTTATATGGAATAGTTTCGTTTTCTCTTTATGTTCTTCATGGTGAGATAATGCTTTTGATATGAATTCGCTAAACCGAACATTACGCCTATTTTTAAGTATAACGTCCTTATTGATCGCTGCTTGCACGACTCAGGTTAAGGACGGAGCATTTCGGATCATGCATGAAAACGCTGTACCTCCGTCTTTCTCGATTCCTTCGATTCGGGAACGCATGATTTATTTAGCTCGTCAGGAATGGACCCTATTCGGGCGGCCCGTGGCCGATTATTCCGGCTCAATTCCTGACTTGATCTTTCCGGAAGAAAACGAATCGACTCATGAAACACAAATGCCTTTTTTGTCCCGAGTTATTCTTTATTGGTATAAGGCAACGCATTTGCCGTTACTGAATCACGAAGGCGAAGTCCGCCCCTGGTCGGCCGCTTTCATCGTTTGGCTGGCGCGTAGTGCCGGAGTGCCGAAACAGGACTTACCTTCGACGGTGCTGCATTGGGACTATATCAAACATGCCTTGTTAGCAGGAAAAAATGCCCGATTTATCGCCCGCGATGCGCATTTTTTCAGCCCTAATCCCGGCGATTTATTATGCGCGCCACGTAGTGAAGCTTTTACTCGACAAGTTCAGGCATTCAAACAATTACGCCGAGGGCCATATCATTGCGATTTGGTCGTGAGCAAAGCAAACGATGAACTTGAGCTGATCGGCGGCAACGTAATTGATGCGGTTTCAATGACACGCGTGACCTTGGACAGCAACGGTATCGTGCAACCGACAGAAGAACGTCCTTGGTTGATTGTTTTGGAACAGAGGGAAGGTAATAAAGGTGAAAGGTGAAAGATACCACTTTTTCCCAAGCTCCTGCTTGGGAAAGCTATACTCGAAGCTCTAGCTTCGCGATATAGAGGCATGGAGGGGGGCTATGAGTGTATCTTCGCAATATACCGCAACGTTCCTCGTTGCCACGCTCCAGCGTCCAGTAACGGCAAAAAGATAGGCAGAAGCCTGCGATACAAATGAACGGATCATTCGTGATGAAGCGGAGGTCTTCTCATCGATAAACTTCGGATGCATTTTTGACAATGAGAATGGAAACGTTGCGAACGGTTTTATATACCTTTCGCACTTCAAATTTCGGCAGTGCCTAAGGAGGCACAGGGGTGATCGGTCCCTCACCTAACGCTAGGTGAGGGACCAGCATGGAGCTGGCATAGAGCCTACAGGGACGTATTCACGGCGTCCGTTGACGGGCATCCCGGTGCCGAATTTTGATCTCCGATACGTATCAACCGTGCGGCGCTGGAAAGGTTAAAGATGGGCTTGGTTTATGATTTTTATTGGGGTTTGACGACTTATTATGCATATACAATGGTACCCGGGGCACATGTACAAGGCCGGCAAGGAAATCAAGGAGATCGCGCCTCAGGTCGATTTGTTCATTGAAATTCTCGATGCGCGCATTCCGTTCAGCAGTGAAAATCCGCTCTTAGCGCAAATTCGCGGCTCAAAGCCATGTATCAAGGTATTCAGTAAAAGCGATTTGGCCGATCCTAGTGCAACGCAGCAATGGCAGAATTATCTGGAGTGCGAGCAAGGTGTAAAAACATTAGCGCTTAGTATCGAGCAGCCGGACAAAGTTAGGCAGTTGCCGGAGCTATGCCGTAAATTATTGGGTGTTGGCGAGTCCGATAACCGTCTCGTTCATGCGCTCATCATGGGCATTCCGAATGTAGGCAAATCTACGTTGATCAATGTCTTGGCTGGTCGGGTCATTGCCAAGACAGGCAACGAGCCGGCCGTTACGAAAACTCAGCAGCGTATCGCGATCGGTAATAATATCGTCCTGCTCGATACGCCTGGCATGCTTTGGCCAAATTTAGAGAATAAAAACACCGGCTACCGGCTCGCGGTGACCGGCGCAATCAAGGATACTGCGATCAAGCATGACGACATTGCGTATTTTGCCGCCGAATTTCTACTTAAGCATTACCCGGACTGTCTGATCAATCGGTTCAAGCTGAACTCGCTGCCGAGTAGTGAACACGACTTGATGCAGGCGATCGGAAAAGCTAGAGGCTGCTTGCGTTCCGGCGGGCATGTCGATATCGATAAAACTTCTAAGATATTATTGGCAGAGCTCCGTTCAGGTGCACTAGGTAGGGTTACGTTGGAGACGCCGGGAATAATGGAGCAAGAATTGGTTGAGCTGGCCGTAATTAGAGAACAGAAGGCCGCGAAAAAGCTGGCGAGAAAACAAAAGCGTAAAGACTCTCTATGAGAAAGTCAGGCTTACTTTCCCGTTTAAAATTCGCCATCTATCAATAAACGTTCATGTAGCCGCGGGCTTTCATGTTCGTCGCGGGCATTTTCCGGAATCAAGTCGGAATCGGTCCAGCTGATTAATAAGACTGTCCATTCGATGAATCGGGAGAAACCATAGCTTGGTTCTAGAATACTTTCGAGCGTGCCTTCTTTGGCATCATAAATTGATAAGCCTATTTTTGCGATACCTTCCAGTTTGTTATTGCCTAATAAGATAATTTCAGGTATGGGAATAAACCCTGTCAGAGGAATAGGGATATTCAAGTCAGGA
>SLIO01000345.1 GCA_007135635.1 Methylomicrobium sp.
TAATTACGAATAACTTCTCAGACCTAAGCCGTAAATTATAATGCACTAGGTGTAGGGTGCTTAAAATATCTTGGAAGGCGTTTAAATTTACTCTGATCGACGACATAAAGCTGTCTGAATGCGGGATTACTTTAATTCCTCAAATGGCCGTTGCCATAGGCGACCCATTTATAGGTTGTCAGTTCATCCGGCCCGACCGGGCCGCGGGCGTGCAGTTTGTCCGTACTGATGCCGACTACCGATCCCAAGCCGTAATCTCCGCCTCCCGATAATCTTGTGGAAGCATTGATTAATACCGAGGCCGAATCAACCTGATGCTCGAATTGTTGAGCCATGTTTAGGCTTTGCGTAACAATGGCATCGGTATGCCCCGATCCATAGTGATTGATATGATCGATCGCTTCATCAATGCCGTTGACGATTTTTATTGAAAGTATAGGCGCCAGATATTCGCTATGCCAATCTTCTTCTGTCGCCGGGGCAATGCCTGGTAAGAGCTTTTGTGTCTTTTCGCAGCCGCGTAGCTCGATATTGTTTGCGTCAAATGCCGCCTGAAGCAACGGTAGCATTTGTTCCGCGCATTTTTGGTCGATTAATAAGGTTTCAAGTGCGTTACAGACTTGAACGCTTTGGCATTTCGAATTGATCGCTAGATCGACCGATTGAGCAGGGGCCGCGTCTGCCGCGATATAAAGATGACAGATGCCGTCGTAATGTTTGATGACAGGAATTCGGGTGCCTTCGGCGATACGTTTGATCAAGTCCTTGCCGCCGCGCGGAATCAATACGTCTATATAATCATCCATCTTGAGCAGTTCTCCAACAGCCTCATGGCCGGGCGTGCGGATAATCTGTATCGCATGTTCCGGAAGACCAGCGGCTACAGCGCCTTCAATCATCGCATCGGTCAGGAGCATGTTGGTTTGCAGTGCTTCCGATCCGCCTCGCAAGATGACGGCATTACCACTTTTGATGCAGACGCCGGCGGCATCGGTGGTGACATTAGGCCTCGATTCGTAAATGATGCCGATGACGCCAAGCGGTACCGATTTTTTAAAGACCTGAAGCCCGGCGGGATTGGTATGGCCTTCAAGTACGCGATTCAACGGGTCCGGCCTCCGAGCGACTTTATTTAGCCTCGATATCATGTATTGGAAAACCTTGTCGTCGATCGTCAAACGTTTGACTAGTGCAGTCGAATGTCCAGCCTGCCGAGCTTTTTCGACTTCTTCGGCATTGATGTCCAGAACCCGGTTTTTGATTGATTGAAGCGAGTCGACCATTTTTGAAAGCGCAAGATTACGCAATGAATCGGATGTCGATGATAGTTGACGTGCCGCAAAACGGCTTTGTTTGGCAATGGCTTGAACGGAACGGCTACTCACAATGGACCCATAGTTATTTTGAAAGACTGAAGGTTAGCAGTAAATCAAGAGTGGCACAAAATTCGATCAGTTGATTAGGTTGATCAAAGCTTAGCTTCCTTTGCGATCATAATCAGAAGGGTCGGGAGCTTGGGGGCGCGAAGCATGACTAATAAAGCTGTGTTCCTTGCGCAAGGCAAGTCAGATAAAGCCGCATATCAAATTCCAGCTGGTGATAGTTGGGCTCCATGTATTCGCACAATTTATAGAATGCCTTGTTGTGCTGTTTTTCCCGCAAATGAGCCAGTTCATGTACGACGATCATCTTTAAGAATTCAAGTGGTGTTTTTTTAAATACGGAACCTATGCGGATTTCATTTTTTGCTTTTAATTGATTGCCTTGCACTCTGGCTACCCAAGAATGTAAGCCAAGCGCTTGATGAACGACATCAATTTTATCGTCGTAAACGATCTTGCTTATCGGACCGGATTGCCGAAGAAATTGAGTTTTAAGCTCAATCGCATAGGCATAGAGTGCTCTATCGGTTCGGATCTGATGGGGAGTCGGGTATTTTTTCAGTAGTAGCTCGGCTAATTTATCGTCATCGATCAGTCGTTGGATTTGATCGGTAACGGTTACGGGATAGCCGGTCAGATAGTTTATCGAGCGCATCTTATGCTGCTGTATTATAAAGGTTTAAAAACCAAGGTTATTCCCATGGCGGCGCATCCCCGCTATAGGCCACAAAGTCTTTATCCGTTGCATAGGTAATAACGCCCGAGCCGGCGTTATTGGTTGTGTGGTTTTTTTTGATGGATGAAGCTGATCCAGCTCCGATAGCCGCATTCAAGGTGGGTGCGGCGTTGTCTTGTGTTTGCCATTGTGCAAAAAGCGATATGTCTTTATTGCTTGGAACATACCATTTCTTTTGGGCGGGATCCCATCTTGCACCTAGCGCTTTAGCCGCATCTTTTTGTGCATACGGCACAATCAGATAAGTTTTTGATTCAGCCATTTCTTCTAGTGGTAAGGACCCAATGCACTGCTTTATGCGAAGCTAGCCGGTTTACTGTTGATTAAATTAAAGAAACGATCGCGAAGGTTTGCATAGGATCTTTGTAAAGGCGACCAAACGCTTGGTAAAACGCGAAGACAAAATGCAGCGATGTTCTCCCCCTCGGCCTCTTTAATCACAAAAATAAAATAAACAACGGTTAATACATAAATGAATTCTGACATATTTGCATCCTAATAGCATTGATTGTTCTTGTAATTTGCCGTCTAAAATGATTCGGGATGTTCTTTTATTTCTTGTTGTTGGATGAATATAGCAGAAGTTGCCCAAAATAGGTAAGCAAATGTAATTCAGGTCATCGGGAAAATCAGAATGGAGGGTGCGAAATATCACTAGACAGTTGTTTTGTACCCTTTGCTAGTCAAATTTCGGCGTCGGTTTACCCGTCAAAGGTCCAGAATCTAAATTCAATAGATCATTGGTAATGATTCAAAACATGGCTTATTTAGGTGCTGTGTGAATTACGTCCATGTAAGCTCTTTGACAGTACCCATGCTGTCAAAGCCTTTGCGAGCACCATCCGTGGCGTAATGAATTTTCTGCATTCGTTACATCCTTGTAACTCAGCAATTGTCGAGGAGCAAAAATCGACATAACACCCCGATGCCTCCATACGGTAATGCCGAAATTTCAAGTGCGATAGTTATATATCGGATATCTTTTACTTGTTACGTTTCGTAGTTCTCAAATATCTGCTTGAAAATCATATAACCTTTATCCTGGTTTCTGTCGGTTGGATTTGGAGTAGGCGCTTCTTAGTCGTTCAAGAGATCGAAGTTCGTAGCGTGTTTAAATCAAAGTGCAATGAATTTGAGATAGGTATGGGGTTAATGTTGGATTTAACCGTATTTCAACAAACTTAGGATTTCGCGAAAAATAACTTCCTGGAGTTATGCGCTTTGTTGAGGGTTCGGTAACTCGCTTGACAGGACGCCGTGAATACGTCCGTGTAGGCTTGACGGCGGCTGCCGATACCTGCCAATCGAGCAACCGAACCCTCCAAGTTATTTATGATTAAATCCTTAGAGCGAACAGAAGGTGTTTAAACGATTGAAACTTTATGCTTTAGTGCAAGGGGTTATGGGTAATTGCGCATTGCCGGCTTGGCGTTTTTCACCTAATCTAGCCGTGCCCTGCAATTTTCAACGATAATCGATATCAGCAGCCACTATCATGGATAACAATACCGCTTCAGCAAACGAAGATTTGCTTGGCTATCCTGCAGGGATTGCCAAGGCGGCCCGCGCGGTTTTAAAAAAGGAAGTCAGGCATCTGCAGTTGATTCCGGCTGCGGCGATCAAATTACTGAAACTAACCAACGATGAAAACACCCGGGTAAAAGACCTATCGAAGGTGATCGAGACGGAACCTGCACTGGCGGCTAAAGTGCTAAGGATCGTTAATTCGGCGGCATTTTGTCTGCCTAAAAAAATCACTTCGATCAAGCATGCGGTCAATATGCTCGGGTTTTCAGCCGTTAGGCAGGCCGCTTTGGATCAGTTGTTTTATAATCGTTTAATTCGTCATAAATCCAAACAATCGTTCAATCAAATGTTTTTTTGGCAGCACTGTTTGTTCGTCGCTTCGATGAGCAAGGCCATTGCCGTGACCTTGAAACATCCCGATCCGGATATGATTTATACAGGCGGCTTGTTGCACGATGTCGGCAAAGTTGTTTTGGAAAGTTACGGACGTGTGTCTTATAGCGATTATTTAACGGCATACGATAAAAGCGATCGATCACAGATGGAAAGCGAGAAAACTTTTTTCGGCTTGACGCATACCGAAATCGGTTTAGTTTTCTGCGCGACTTGGAACTTACCGCCTGCGATTACCGCAATGATCGGCTTTCATCACGAAATGCCGCCCGCCGATTCTCCTTATGCTCAATTCAAAACCGAGACCGCGATTATTTCTTTTGCCAATTATATTGCATGGGTTCAAGGTGTAGGGTCCAGTGAAAAAATTTGTAGCCCGGATTTACAAGAAGAAGTCTTAAAAATTATCGATATCGATAAATTGAATTTGGAGCAGTTGCTTGAGCATGTCGATCGGGAAATGGCTAATACCCGAGAATTTTACGGTATTTCATTTCCGAATATTCATAAACTTAGAGCGACATTGGTACAAGCGACGATTAAACTCAGCATCATCGGCAACAAATCCCGGCATACAAAATCGAATGGAGGCAATAATGGGATGGCCTCGACCGGTTCAATTTTAACGATCCCTCACCGGAGTCTCGATCCGGAAGAGTTTTTACCGTGGACTTTAGAGGCGATTCAAAGCGATTTCGGTTTCGATCGAGTCATCATGTTAAATATCGACCCGAAACGCCGGGGCTTGATTGCCGCTCATTGGTGGCCGGAGTCGATTCTTGAGGACGAACTGCAACCGTTTGAAATTCCAATCGGTGAAGTCACCGGTAAATTATTGGATTGCCTGCGTAACAAAAAGCCGGTCTTAATAAGAAAGGGCGATAGCCTCGATCGACAAATGCTTCATAGAATCGATGTCGACGAATTTATTGCGATGCCTGTCTTGCGGCATAACCGGTTAGTCGGTGTGCTCTATGCCGATAATTCGTTAAACGGTCGGGTGCTGGACGAAAAGGTACTCGATGAAATGTTGCCGATCATTAATGAGCTGGGTATCGCGTTGTTTAATGCCAAGCAGTATAACCTAGCTAGGAAGGAGTCGCAGATTGATCCGTTGACGCAGTTATTTAACAAACGTGTCATCAATGAGTTTTTAGCGCGTCTTTTCGAAAGCGAGCCGCAGGTATTAACAAAAATCGCGGTAGGATTTATCGATGTCGACCGGTTTAAGCATTTTAATGATGTGTGCGGTCATCAGACGGGTGACGATGTTTTGAAGATCGTCGCGGATATTTTGCGGAGCATGACACGCCCAGGCGATTTGATCGGCCGCTACGGTGGAGAAGAATTTTTATTTGTGTTGCGTAATACCGATCAAGCTGGCGCATTAGGCTA
>SLIO01000128.1 GCA_007135635.1 Methylomicrobium sp.
GCATAACATTTATAGGGTCCCGTACCGCACACCTTTTTTAGGGCATTTCGCTTATTGCGGAACATTCGTAGGGTGCCGCATCGCGCACCTGGATCAGGAACTGTCGTCGAGTTCGGTGTCGAGGAAAGGTTCACGATGCGCACCCTACTAGATAAAACGACCGGTGAAGATAAGCGGCTCAATTAAACTGTGTTATTTGACTCAATCGATAGGTTATATGACACACTTTTTGGTGAAGAGATACTGAATATCGAGAGCACTTAATTAAGCCAAAATAAAACTAGAATCCCCCGGGGGGTGGGAATGAATGAGCTTCGGACAAGAAATTGTGAGGATAGTCTCGGATTTTTAAAAGTGGCCTCATTTTTGCCTAATATAACCAAGGTAGGGTGATGGCTGTTGTAAAAGGGCTTATTGCTTTTCTATATCAAATTCCTCCTTGAGTACTGATTAGATCAATTACCTGCTTATAGACGATAGTTAATATAACACCAATGCTAGAACGATAGTTGAGTATTGAAGCTAATCGGGATGAAGACAGGTCGTTGTATTAAAATGCCGCAAACGGTATATTGCGGGCTTTTTACTTCAATTCAATAGAAACAGAGGTACATGATGGAAATGAAAAAATCAATGCTGATTGCGGCGCTGTCCGTGTTCAGCTTCTCTACTGGCGCAACTTATGCGTCCGGCGAGCCTTATACGTTATTTGAACCCGAGTTGACTTGGGTGGACGGAACCGGAACGGCGAACGGTGTGTTAATGGGTAACGGCGAAAGAACCATTGCCGGTTATCAGTTTTTGGTGACCGTTCAGGGTGAGGTGGATGTTTTTACGCGGACAAGCACGGACGATGGACAAGCATCCCTTTTCATCTTTCAAAAAGATGCGGTAGGGAGTGATTGGTCTTTAACGCATTGGTCGAATCAGGCACCTATTGATCCAGTCGATCCGTCAAAGAACATATTTGGCGTTGATATGGTCGGCTATGCGCCACCGCTTTTGCCTGGTAGTTCCCCTGCAGGTCTCAGAGATCATTTCGAAGTCGGTGAATACATGGCCTTGGTGACAATCGGTGCAGCTGAGATAACCGGTACTGCGGGTACTAATTCTGTCGGTTTGAAGCTCTCACAAGGTTTCGAGTGGTGGTTTATCGATATTATCGGTCCCGAACTGCATGATATGACGATTACGGCTTCGCCGAACTCCTCGGCTGTCGTTCAACCGGTGCCCGTTCCTGCTGCTATATGGCTTATGGGTTCGGCGCTGGCCGCGATCGGTGCGCTAGTGCGTAAAAAGCCAACTACATTGAATGCTTGATTTGGCTTTATTAGCGTAGCGCACATCGAATAACAACTTGATCAAACGATTTTCCCTGCCTTTTGGCAATGTTTTTTGCAGGACTTTAAAGGACATTGCCTACCTTGGGCTTTTGAGCTCCTAAAGAAACGTATGTTTTTTTAACGCAACGGCTGTTGCTTTGGACGAATAAGTTCAAATCAATGCATACCGAGTTCTTGGCCTGGAGATGTCGGCTTTCCGTCTCTATGAGCATGGTAGATTTGTCTGAGGTAGAAAAACAATGAATAACATGATTCGATCGGTGAGCCGGATCGTAGCCTGTGTTGTGTCGCTGGTTTTCACGGCAACAGGCTACGGTAATGATGAGAGGGGAGAAGCGCCTTTTTTGATTCGGCAAAGTACAGCGCCGGGGGGCGAATGGCAACTGGAAGCCAAACAAGCCGATCTACATACCTTGATAGGCGCTTTGGCTGAGCGCAGCCGGGTCAAAATTCATTATTCCTCTCTACCCGTAACCCCGGTAACTGCGACTTGCGTCGGGCAGGGGGCGGTAGCGCTTTTGCAATGTTTGCTCGGAAACGATATCAACATGCTGTATCGGTATCCCGAAACGGACGAAGCCGTTGCCGGCAAGGAAACGGGGGTGCCGCAGGAGATTTGGATATTGGCGTCGTCTTTGAATCCTAAGCCGATTTTATCTTCGCAGAGCAGTAATTGTTCAGGATTAGAAGAGCGGAAACATACGGTTTCTATTGGATGGTCGCAGGACGAACAGCAAAACCGCACGGATACCCGCGATTTAATTGAGCGAACCGAGTCCGGTCGTGCCGAACTGCGTGCACAAGCCTTAGCTGCGATCGCGCGCTTGGGTAAATCCGCCGAACCGGAATTAGTTGATGCGGCGATCAAAGGTTTGACCGATCGTGACGCTTTCGTTCGAGAGCAAGCGCTCCATGCGCTGTCTCAAGCCGAGAGCGATCCGGCGGTGCTAGGGATGTACGTTCAGCAAGCTCTGCTAGACCCTGAAGCCGGTGTGAGATTGATGGCGCTTGATGCGGTCGGGGACGATTTTGTGCTTTTGCAACAAGCCTTGCAAGACAGCGATGTGACGGTTCGCGAATTAGCCGGAATGAAATTGGAGTCGCTGCTCAAATATTGATGAGTATCGACCCATAGGAAAACCATAAAAAAATTTGATAACTTAATACGAGGACTCAACACGATGAACATAATACCTAAAACTTTACAAAAAACCCTTGTCTCGGCGGCTATTTTAATCGGCTTTTCGATAAGTGATACAGTATCGGCGCATGACTTAAATCAGTCGTTGGTTGGTGGTCAGGCGCCGGGAAATGAAAGGGTGGATCTGTTTCTGGTGCAATGTTTTAGCGATCCCGGATTGGGCGGCGGAGCAACTGCCGATGAACTCGCTGTACGGGTACAAAAAAGAGCGCCTAGTAATAGTTTTTTGAGCGTGCAAGTGATGAAAGGCGGTGAGATTAAGAATACCGTTGTTAGCACCACCGCCAATGTTTGGAGTCCTTGGATTTATGTACAACAAGGCAATGGCGATTACACGATGTCCGTGAACCAATCTCATGCTGTTAATACCCTTTATAGAGTGGAATACCATTGCCAAAGAGCTGACGGTACGCATACCGGGACCGGCATCATCACGTTGCAAAACCAATAATAATTCTTGATTAAGCGCTCAGGCTTCGCTGATGAAAGCTTGAGAGCGTTTTTTGAATAATTCTCGATCGGTTAATTCAATCGATCGGGGGCATTCCTAAACTACATCAAGGTTCTCCCATTTTTTTCTGTTACTTTGAAAAATTCCCTTGCCGTTAACAACTCCAAAAATATGTTCTCTGTTGTATTCCGTTCTATTATTTTATTGAGTCTCTTTTTTTCGATGAGCCTTGGACGTGCCGATTGGTCCGGTCAATCCGCGCCGAAGTGCGACTTGACTCATATGAACGACGGTCAGTCGCTGGATTGGACGTTGCTTGAAGGCAAGGTCGTCTATCTCGATTTTTGGGCTTCATGGTGTATTCCGTGCGTGCAGTCTTTCCCGTTCATGACGCAAATGCAACGCGAACTCAAGGAGCAAGGCTTGGTCGTGATTGCGGTCAATGTTGACGAAGAGCGTAAAGATGCTGAAGAATTTTTGTCCCGTTATCCTGCCGGGTTCATCGTCGTTTCGGATCCTCAGCAAGCCTGTGCCCAAACTTATGCGGTAAAAGCCATGCCTTCATCCTATGTGATCGATCGGCAAGGAAAAATACGAGACGTGCATCTTGGATTTAGACGGGGAGAATCGCAGCAGTTTAGAACGATCGTCGAGCGCATTTTAGCCGAGTAGACGTTTGCTTCAGATCTGTTTAAGGGTGTGTTTATCAAGCCTTTTTTGACTGATTGAAACACTCTATTGATTTAAGTATGGATTAAGCATAATGATACGCAGAGTATTAAACGCCCGGCCTTGGCCGATCAGTTTGCTGAGCCTAGCCCTGCTGCAAGGTTGTTCAACCGTTCAGCCTTGGGAACGCGGCATTTTGGCCAAGCCGCAAATGGCGTTGGACCCGTATCCGCTACAAAGCGAGTTGAGAGGGCATAATTACGGTAGCCGCGAAGCGGCAGGTCCTGGCATTTCCGGTAGCGGAGGCGGCTGTGGCTGTTATTGAAAAGAACAAACCGGCGGGTGCTTGTTTACAAGCCTTAACAGCGGCTGCTTTGGTGTTGCCGGGCTTAAACTCGGCACAAGCGGTTGAGGATAACCAATTCAGTTTTCAATACGGGCGATATGAGGAAAGTCGGCGTGATTTGGGTCCTATTTACAATTCGTCAGGCGAGCAGACAGATCTTACTAAAAGCCAGTTCAAGCCGATCACGGTGGATAGCCTTCAGGCCTCGAGTACGGTTCGTTTGGCCGATCGTATCAAATTCGCATTCAATTACATTCAGGATACTTGGGCGGGGGCGACGCCGATTAGTACGGCACCGTCTTCTCGACGCGGCAACCTGGCGTTTCAACAAGGGGGGGCAGTTGCAGGCGCCTCGCCTTGGCTCAATACCGGCAATACGGGTATAGGGGACGGCGTTGTCGCATTCGATTCTCGGCTTAGGCCTGTAAACACCCGACTGGATTTAGCCAGCTTTGAAGTATTGAATCTAGGCTTGGATAAGCGTAATGTCCATACCATGTCGGTGGCGTCGCCTGAGGTCAGGAAAGAAGGCAATTTCAATCTGACTTATGAATGGGACGAGGCGACCGTCAGTGCCGGCGGCGGCTTGTCGCTCGAGAACGATTACGAATCCCGTTTTGCCAATTTGGGCTTTACGCTCGACTTCAATCAAAAAATGACGACCCTAAGTGGCGGCCTGAGTTACGCAAATAGCTCAACGTCGGCTCGCCTGAATCATGATGCATCGCCCTATATCAATACCAGTGCGTTTAGAGGAGAATTGCCGGGCTTGAAACCGCGTTACGCCAAAGTCGAGCCGATTCCCGAATCAGTTCAGGGCCAACAATTATTGAGAGGCAAGCGGGAGGACTGGACCTTTAATTTCGGTTTGACGCAAATTGTGACCCAATCGTCGTTGGCGAAATTCGGTGTGTCCTATACCCGCAGCAGCGGTTACATGGGAAACCCCTATAAAGCAGTCACTGCCTTTTTTTTGAATCCGGTGACCCCTTTCGACGGCTCTTGCGGCGGCTTGGATTGCCCAGACGGCGTAAGCTATGTCGGCCAAGCCAAAGCCTTTCTCGAACAACGCCCCGAACTTCGTAATCAATGGAGTTTCAATACCGGCTGGGTACAATATATCGATCCGCTCGATGCTGCCTTGCATTTCGATTATCGCTTTTTTCATGATGATTGGGGTATCAATGCCCATACTTTTGATGCCGACTGGGTGCAGCCGCTGGGGGCGGGCTGGTCCGTTACGCCTCGAGTGCGTTATTACTCGCAATCTGAAGCCGATTTTTATGCGCCTTACCTAATATCTTCATCGCCAACAGCTAATGCTGTTTCTTTATTACCGAGCGACAACCTTAAGCTACCAACACAAACCTTCTCTAGCGATCACCGGCTGTCCGGCTTCGGTGCACTGAGCGGCGGCGTGA
>SLIO01000002.1 GCA_007135635.1 Methylomicrobium sp.
ACGCCCATCGCGCTCTTAGCCGACCATTTCGATATCGCTAACGAGATCGCCGAGCCGGTCACGCCGATAATGGCCGACACCAGCTGTAAGGCGTTCAAATTGAGGTCGACACCTTGGGCATCCAATACCCCGCTGATGCCGAATATATTAAAGATAACGCTGATAACGACCAATATGGCGGCATTGGTTGCTAAAAAAAGAAGTATACGCATCATAAGTGTATTACCTTGAGTTTATTGAATGTTGATTACGATATAAGGGATAATTTTTTTATTTCAAGCGCTTTTTAGAGTGTTACCATACCAAAAAGTTTATTTGTTGGAGGCCTCTTTATGAAAGCCAAAATCTTTTTAATACTATCGCTAATTGTATCGTGTCCGATCCATGCCGCAAGCGTCGATGAAGCTTTAAAACAATTACAGTTGCCGGTCGGTTTTTCCATTTCATTATTTGCCGAGGATCTCCCGAATGCCCGGTCGTTAGCTCCAGGCGAAAAGGGCGTTATTTTTGTCGGCACCCGCCAGCAGGGCGCTGTTTATGCCGTTCAGGATACTAATGGCGACGGTAAGGCCGACAAACGCTATGTCATTTCGACCGATTTATACATGCCTAACGGCGTGGCGTTTCAAAACGGTTCTCTGTATGTCGCAGAAGTCAACCGGATTATCCGTTTCGACAATATCATCGACAATTTGGCGAACCCGCCTGAGCCGGTCGTTGTATTAGACGGTTTACCTTCCGATCGGCATCACGGCTGGAAATATTTACGCTTCGGCCCGGAGGGCAAGCTCTATACCGCGGTCGGTGCGCCCTGCAATGTTTGCGAGCCGGATAAAGAAATCTATGCAACGTTGATTCGTTTGAATCCAGACGGTTCCGATCTTGAAATTTTAGCGCATGGGATAAGAAATACCGTCGGTTTCGATTGGCAGCCCGGAACGAATACGCTGTTCTTTACCGAAAACGGCCGCGATCTAATGGGAGACGATATTCCGCCCGATGAATTGAATCAATGGACGGAACCCGGCCAGCACTTCGGCTTTCCTTATTGCCACGGCGGCACTATTGCCGACCCGGAATTCGGCAAGCAACGAAGCTGCGACGAATTCATCGCTCCGGCATGGCAATTCAAGGCTCATAAAGCGCCGTTGGGTATGCGTTTTTATCGAGGCGAGCAATTTCCCGAACGCTTTAAACAACAGCTATTCGTTGCCCAACACGGTTCATGGAACCGGAGTCAACCTCACGGTTATCGCATCGCTTTGGTCAAATTTAAAAACGGCAGGCCTGTATCCGAACATTCTTTCATTTCCGGTTGGCTAACGTCGTCCGATGAGGTTTTGGGGCGTCCGGTCGATATCCTGGAAATGCCGGACGGTAGTTTGTTGATTTCCGACGATAACTTAGGCGTTATTTATAAAGTAACCTATCAAAAATAATATGGATAAGGATTTTGAAGTTCTCGATAAGCATGAGGTTTATCACGGTTTTTTTCGGTTGGAAAAATACCGGCTTAAACATCGTTTATTCGCCGGCGGTTGGAGCCCGGAAATCGAACGCGAATTATTCAGACGCGGTTCTTGTGTCGCGGTGTTGTTATACGACCCGGTCAAAGATACTGTGGTTTTGATCGAACAATTCAGGGTCGGCGCGATTTTAAGACCGGAAGCCCCTTGGTTACTGGAAATCGTCGCAGGAGCGGTCGAGGAGGGCGAATCGCCGGAGGAAGTCGCTTACCGAGAGGCGGTCGAGGAAGCCGGCTGCGAGATTCTGGAATTACTGCCGATCAATGCGTTTTACACGACTCCCGGCGGTTCTTCGGAGTGGCTTAGCCTTTATTGCGGCAGGATTGATAGTACCGGCGTCGGCGGAATTCATGGTTTGGATCATGAGCAAGAGGATATTCGGGTTTCGGTCGTGAGCTTCGATGAGGCTTATCGGCTCATGGAGCAGGGTAAAATTAACTCAGGCATTCCGATAGTCGCGATTCAATGGCTGGCATTGAACCGCGATAAACTCAGAAGTCGATGGGACTTTAGTGTTTCGGTTTAGGCGAATGCGCTTGAGTTTATTTGAAATCTTTGGGAACCATCGGCTTATTGTCGAATAGGGTATGCCAACCCAATGCTATTCGGTAAACCAACCACAACACGGCAAAAATCAATAGAAACCAACCCACGCCCATCGCAAAGGTTAATCCGCTTGCCGCTAACAATGCGACAGCGACCCACGCGGTTTTGATTTGCCAGTCGAAATGAGATTCCAACCAAGTGCCCCGAACATCGTTTCGCTTGATGAAGTTAATCGCGACACCGATGAAAATAGGCAAGCCTGCAAAACCGAATGCCAGGACTTGACATAAATAGACGATGCCGGTTAGGTTTTTAAGCTTTTCCATTTTTTCGGCGTTGTTTTTATTATTATCGGTTTCATTACTATTCATGAAGTATCTCCTTACATAGTGTCAATCATTATGAGTTCATGAATTGGTCGTAAGTTCCCCTAGCGAATTCAATGAACGGTGGATGCCGGCTCGATTAGTTCAAGTAGTCGAAAAAAATTACGAAACTGTAATCAATCGCGCTTAAAATTAAATGACCCTCTGCTAAACTTTATCAAAAATTAGAAAAGTGAGCCCTATTAAGATTCGTCTTTGGTAACGTTTTGCCGTTTAGGATACGGTAAAAAATAACTTCCCTAAATGGATCTCACGCTTTATACGCATCCCACGCAATTTTATCGCTCCCATGCAGAGCATAGGAACGATGATAAGTCGTGAGGTTATTTGTTACGAAATCCTTAGAAAAATATTTAATATTCGACTTTTAGACAAAAGGAATAAAAATCTATGTTAGAAAATGTCAAGTTGGGAATGATCGGTCTCGGTTATGTCGGTCTGCCCTTAGCCGTCGAATTCGGCAAGAAATACCCGACAATCGGTTTCGATATCAATGCAGAGCGTATCAAAGAATTGCAAAACGGGAGCGATCACACGCTTGAAGTCGACGAGGAAGAATTAAAAGAAGCCGTTCATTTGACCTACACCTCATCGGCCGAGGAAATCAAAGCCTGCAATATTTACATTGTTACGGTGCCAACACCGATCAATGAATATAAACAGCCCGATTTGACTCCATTGGAAAAAGCCAGCACCTTGCTAGGCGGGCTGATTAAACCCAATGATATCGTTATTTACGAATCGACCGTTTACCCCGGCGCGACCGAGGAAGTTTGCGTGCCGATTCTGGAAAAAATATCGGGACTGACATTCAACAAAGATTTCTTTGTCGGTTACAGCCCGGAACGAATCAATCCCGGCGACAAAGAACACCGAGTCACCAATATTCTCAAAGTGACATCCGGTTCGACGCCCGAAATCGCCGATAGCATCGATCGGCTTTATCAAAGTATCATAACGGCCGGTACGCACAAGGCCAGTAGTATCAAAGTCGCCGAAGCGGCCAAAGTCATCGAAAATACACAGCGGGATTTGAATATCGCGTTGATTAACGAACTCGCGATCATCTTCAATAAACTCGGCATCGATACCGAAGAAGTGTTGTTGGCGGCCGGCACTAAGTGGAATTTTTTACCGTTCCGCCCCGGATTGGTCGGCGGCCATTGCATCGGGGTCGATCCTTACTACTTGACTCATAAGGCGCAAGCAATCGGCTACAATCCCGAAGTCATCTTGTCGGGACGCCGAATCAACGATGGGATGGGCGAATATGTCGTGTCGCAATTAATCAAGTTGATGCTCAAAAAACGCATCCACATCAAAGACTCCAATGTATTGGTCATGGGTTTGACGTTCAAGGAAAATTGCCCCGATCTGCGCAATACGCGCATCGTCGATATCGTCAAGGAACTCCAAAGCTACGGGGTCAATGTTCATATTTACGATCCTTGGATCGATCCGGCTGAAGCATTGGAAGAATATGGGTTAACAACGATAAGCAAACCGGAGCAAGGGGCTTATGACGCAATGCTCTTGGCCGTTGCGCATGAGCAATTCAAACGAATGGCTATTTCATCCATCAAAGCGCTGGGTAAAAAAGACTCGGTGATTTACGATTTGAAATATATTTTTCCGGCCGAACTGACTGACGCGCGCTTGTAATTTATGAAAATATTGGTAACTGGAACCGCCGGCTTTATCGGCAATCATTTGGCTTTGAGGTTGCTCGAAAGAGGCGACGAAGTCATCGGAATCGACAATCTGAACGACTATTACGATGTCAATCTAAAAAAAGCGCGTTTGGCGAGGATACTCGATCATGACCGCTATACCGATATTCGAGCAGACCTGGCCGACCGCGACACTATCGAAAAGGTGTTTAAAGAGCATCGTCCGGAACGCGTCGTCAATTTGGCCGCGCAAGCCGGCGTGCGCTATTCGATCGAAAATCCGCATGCCTACATCGACAGCAATATCGTCGGCTTTATCAATATTTTGGAAGGCTGCCGACATTACGGCGTTGAGCATTTGGTCTATGCATCGAGCAGTTCGGTCTACGGTGCCAATGAAAGTATGCCATTTTCGGTGCACGACAACGTCGATCACCCGCTGAGTCTTTATGCGGCTTCGAAAAAAGCCAACGAACTGATGGCGCACACCTATAGCAATCTCTATAACCTGCCGACAACCGGATTACGCTTCTTTACCGTATACGGACCTTGGGGACGGCCCGATATGGCTTTGTTTTTGTTTACCAAAGCCATCCTGAACGGCGAAAAAATCCAAGTTTTCAATTACGGTAAGCATCGACGCGATTTCACCTACATCGACGATATTGTCGAAGGCGTGATTCGAACACTTGATAATATTGCTCAACCTAACCCGGATTGGACCGGCGCGAAACCCGACCCCGGAACTAGCCGTGCACCTTGGCGGGTATACAACATTGGCAATCAAAGTCCTGTCGAGTTGATGAAATATATCGAGGTGCTCGAGCAATGCCTCGGTAAGACTGCCGAAAAAGAATTGCTACCCCTGCAACCCGGCGACGTACCCGACACCTATGCTGATGTCGAAGCGCTGGTGCAAGATGTCGGTTATAAGCCTGGAACGCCGATTGAAGTTGGGATAGCGCGGTTTGTGGAGTGGTATGGGAGTTATTATGGTGAATAGAGAATAGTGAAAAGTGAATGGGGTGGGGCGCTTCTTAAACGGAAAGGATGATACTAGACCGCATTATCAATTACAGGCTTGGCAGCTTAGTATGAGCTTGGTTAAGCTGGTCTATGTTTGGTCTAAGGGGTTTCCTGTTGAAGAGAAATATGGCTTGCAATCTCAGATACGGAGAGCAGCAATTTCTGTGCCTTCAAATATTGCGGAGGGTGCCGGAATGAAAGGTTCTAAAGAATTTGCACATTTTCTTAGCATCGCAAAGGGTTCGTTGAGTGAACTGGAAACTCAG
>SLIO01000170.1 GCA_007135635.1 Methylomicrobium sp.
GGCAATATGGATTTTCGGAATAATCAAAATATGAACCGGCGCTTGAGGATGAATATCCCTGAAAGCCAAAACTTTATCGTCTTCGTAGACAGTATCCGGCTTAATTTCGCCGCTCACCATTTTGCAAAATAAACAATCTGTCATCGTAAGCTCCTCAAACTTGTCGGCGTCCGTTAAACGCGTGCGATAACGTGCCGCTGTCGATATACTCCAATTCGCCGCCCATCGGCACGCCATGCGCGATACGCGAGGCTTTGACTTGATATTTCTTCGCCATCTCGGCAATCAGATGTGCGGTCGCTTCGCCTTCAACGGTCGAATTAGTCGCCAAAATGATTTCGCGGACATCGCCAGCCGCCAGTCTACTCTCTAACAAATCCAAACCGATTTCTTCGGGACCGATGCCATCGAGCGGCGACAAGTGGCCATGTAAAACAAAATAAACGCCCTTAAAAGTTGCTGCTTGCTCGACAGCCCAAACATCGGCCGGACTTTCGACGACGCAAACCGTCGATGCATCTCGTGACTTATCGGCGCATAGCCGGCAAATTTTATCCTCAGTCAGCGTTCTGCATTGTTCGCAATAACCGATTTTTTTGCTGGCTGATAATAACGTTTCGGCCAATCGTAAAGCTCCATCCCTATCGCGCTGCAACAAATAAAACGCTATTCTCTGAGCCGATTTAGGCCCGACGCCGGGCAAGGCGCATAGATCCATGATCAACTGCGCGAGCAACCCCTGTTTGTACATATCAGAACGGCATTTGAAAACCAGGAGGCATCGGGAAGCCGGAAGTAAATTCGGACATTTTTTCTTCTTTCATTTTAGCAACTTTGTGGACTGCATCATTGACCGCTGCCGCCACCAAGTCTTCTAGCATATCCTTATCATCGCCGACCAACGAGTCATCGATAGTGATTTTTCTCACTTCCCTTTTACCGGTCATCACAACTGTTACCAGGCCACCGCCGGATTCGCCTTGCACTTGCATCAGCGCAAGTTCTTCCTGGGCTTTTTTCAATTCTTCCTGCACTTTTTGGGCTTGTTGCATTAATGAGCCTAAGGCATTTTTCATGTTTTTCTCCTGTTTTGTTGGGCGACCGGTTCTATCGTTCCGGGCAAAATTCTGGCATCGAATCGTTCTTTAAGAGCGTTTACCGTCTCATCGTTTTCGATAGACTCAACCGCCGAACGCTGTAAATCTTCTCGGTCCTTTTGCAATTGTACTGCGGGCGTATCGACTTCGGCTTTTTCGGTAACAATGTTCAGCTTTATCGTTTTGCCGCAAAAATCTTGTAGCGATTTTTGTAATTTCTCTACCGTTCGGGCGCTGCTTAATTGCTTATGTCCCGGGTCGAGTAGCAATGTACAAACTTTATCATCAATACTTTGCAGTACACAATTATTCGCCAATTCGCGGGTCATACCGCCGATTCTCATCGCAGCGATCATTTCGCTCCATTGATCTGTATTGGGTTTAGTCGTATCGGGCTCAAAAGCGGCCGAAGTTTTAAAAGCTTGCTCATCTGCCTTAGGCGATGCAACGGATTTATTGGGGGTGTTTTTAGCAGCCTCGCTTTTTTCCGGTTTCGGTGCCGCGTTTGAAGTCCGTAATGTGGAAGGCTTAAATGCCAACATTCTCAGCATGACCATTTCAAAGCCGCTTTTAGGGTCGGGAGCCAAATCCAAATCACGCCGACCGATCAATGCAATCTGATAATAAAGCTGAATATCCTCGGGGCTAAATAATTTAGCCAGTTCGACAATCATCTCTCCATCGAACTCGTGCTCGATCGAGGAAGGCACCACTTGATAGAGCGCAATTCTGTGCAACGCTTGCAGGATTTGTTGCAGAACATCAATGAAGTCCGGGGTCAAATCGGCCATTTCGCCAATGATTTTTAGTATTTTCTGCGCATTGCCGCCTGCCAAAGCAGTCAACAGATCGTTGACGGGATGTTGAGCAATGGTACCGAGCATCAAACACACATCGTCCAGGCCAACCCTGCCGTTGCCATAAACAATCGCCTGGTCGAGTAGACTCAAGCCGTCGCGCATACTGCCATCGGCCGCGCGCGCCAGTAATCTGAGCGCCGCCGATTCAGACTCGATGCTTTCTTGCTGCAAAATAAATTCCATTTGCTTGAAAACTTGCTCGGGAAGCATTCTTTTTAGATTGAACTGCAAACAGCGAGATAGCACGGTTACCGGTATTTTATGCGGATCGGTGGTAGCCAACAAAAACTTGACATGCGGAGGCGGCTCTTCGAGTGTTTTCAATAAAGCATTGAAACTATGTCCCGACAACATATGCACTTCGTCGATCAGATAGACTTTGTAGCGTCCGCTATTCGGTGCATATTGCGCGTTTTCGAGTAAATCTCGGGTATCTTCGACTTTGGTGCGGGAAGCGGCATCGACTTCAATCAAATCCAGAAAGCGGCCCTGGTCGAGTTGAACGCATACATTGCATTCACCGCAGGGATTATAGCCTTGTAGGTTTTCGCAGTTGATGGCTTTGGCGAGAATTCGGGCTATCGTGGTTTTACCCACGCCGCGCGTTCCGGTGAATAAATAAGCATGATGCAAACGATCATGTTGCAATGCATTGATCAGCGATTTGACAACATGTTCTTGACCAACAATTTCGGAGAAATTATGAGGCCGCCATTTTCTGGCGAGAACCTGGTAAGTCATTACAGACTCGGGGAGAAGGTTACTTTAAGATTGGGCGGCAACCTTGCCAGCCACATCCCGGCACACGAATCTGCTGCTACCGTTGCTCCCTTCCGGGCCTGGCGGGGTTTACAGCGTATCGTTGCGGGAAGACCGACAAGGCTACCATAATTACTTAACAGCCTGCTTGACTGAGAACGGGCATTATCCTTGAATCATTCGTTTAATTCAACCGTAATTTTGAATTTATTTCACCTTGGCAAACTAAATACAAAGTCTTTATCGCTCCGCTTCATTCGATGAATACAAGTTAGTGAAAGTATCAGCGGCGGAATCTGATTGGCCTGGACAGGCATGAACCCAGCACCTAGATTATCCAAGATTGTTAACCATAATCAATGAATTATGGAGTTTAGGTGTTGCGTGAATGCAGATTTTGCATTACCCCATGGATGGCGTGTTTTAGCGCAATTCAGGAGCAATAATCTGCAAACGCCATGGATGGCGTGAATGCAGATTTTGCAGGAGCAAAAATCTGCCCTGCCGCCGACACCTGTCTATCTAGCTACCGAATCCTCTTTCGACATTTGAAGAAGTTATTTAACGCTCGTTCCTTAGCGGTCTTTCAACAATTGCTCGATCAACTTTCTTTGTAAGTCGATAATTTCATCTTTTGCCGCAATGGTTCTATCTTTTTCCAGCAATAATTCATTCAATATTTTTTCTTTTTCATTGATATCAGGAACGGCATACTCTTTCCAATCAACCGACTTAACTTCAACTGCCGATGCGGACGGTTCTTTTTTTAGAAATTCCGTAATATCGACCGGATTTTTATCCCAATTCATTTGCGGCTCTTTTTTAAGTCTTGAGTAAACTCCACCGCTCCATTCCAGTCCATTGTCATTTTCAGTTAATTCATTAGGAAATGATAATTTAGGTTCGTTCATGGATACATCCCCGGAGAAGCATTAATTTGGCCAAAAAACATAAAAATTATTTAAATAATATTCGCTAAGAGTATAAATTATTAAATGAAAACTACACACATATAAATTTTACGGCAAATAAACCCTCCAGCGCATGCCGCCCAGAATCTGGCTTTTATCGCCTAACAATTGTCCTCCCAACAAATCGATAATTTCATTGACCACCGCCATGCCTATCCCATGTCCATCGATATTTTGATCGGCCCGGACACCTCGTTTAAGAATATCATCCAGATGGTCGGCAGGAATCCCCGGGCCGTCGTCTTCGATTTGCAATAAAAAAGAAAAGCCGTGTTGCTTGATTTGATTTTTATTGAAAATACTGATCCTGACTTTTTTATCGCACCATTTGCAAGCATTGTCGATTAAATTACCGGCGATCTCATAAAAATCTCCCTGTTCGCAATAAATCTTAAATTTATCGGGTTTTTTGATTTCAAAAACAATTGGCTTATCGGCATGTACTTTTTTCATTGACGCAATAATCTTATCAACCCCTTGAGCGGCATCTATCGTGCCGGTTATCTTCTTTTCACCCTTAGCCGCTGCCCGTTGCAGTTGATATTCAACGATTTCGTCCATACGAGAAATCTGATCATGTACGGTCTTTTTATCCAACACCGGCGAATCAATACTCCCCCTTAAAATAGCCAGTGGGGTCTTTAAACTATGCGCCAAGTCGGCCAAAGTATTGCGATAACGCTCCAAATGCGCTCGCTCGCTGCTGATCAATGCATTAAGATTTCCAGCCAATCCTCGTAATTCAGTCGCATAACTACCGTCAAGAAGAGACTTTTCTCCTCGCTCAATCGCTTCCAGATCTCTCACAATCAAACGAAGCGGACTCAAGCCCCAGCGCAGAACTAAAAATTGAATCAGAATTAAAATCAAGCCCATCACTAACAACCAAGAGCCTAATGCAGTTTTAAATCGATCGACTTGCTTGGCGACAAACAAACTTTCCTCGGCTACACTGAAAATATATTCGCGCTCCCTACCCCGGCCAGTTTCCCAAATCACCTTGTAATGCAATACATAGCGGCCTTGTTCGTCGAGCAAAAATATATATTTACCGGATTCCATCTCCGGTGCTGAAGAGGCGTTCAAACCGATTGCCGATGGAGAAAACCACACGACATTCGCATCGGCTGGCTGTATCCATGCATAAAGACCGGAACCCGGATTCGAAAAGCGCGGTTCTCGTAATTCCTTCGGAATTTTGATTTGCCCGGCTCGAGTCAGCTCAGCTGCCGACAAGAGCGAGTAAACTTGAATTTTTAAGTTTTCCCGGAGCGTTTGTTCGGCGCTTTCTCGATAACCTTGCTCCAAGACGATGGCAACCAATATGAAAAACGAGGCCAAAACGACGCCGGCGGAAACCAATAAACGAAAACTGAGCGATTTAGAGTTCAAAGCAGACCACAGTACTAAGTGACGGAAAGAAAGGTTTTATTCTAGCAATCATGAAATCGGAAGCTTCACTCCGGACCATGAAAATACTCGTTCAGGACATATTATTTTGTATTTTGAGAAATTATTATTGACCATATCTTCACTATAGAGTTATCCAGTTAAATATTACCCTATCTTTGTAAACATGACCTGATCTGATTGCTGTCCAGTTTATGAGTAACAATTGATCAAGCAAATTGCATCACGAAATCATAACTCGTACCCTAGATCGTCATTCGCCGGTATAATCGAAACAAAATAATCCAAGCATCCAAGCCGATCGTA
>SLIO01000284.1 GCA_007135635.1 Methylomicrobium sp.
CTGCCAACGTCCGGGACGAACTTGTACCAATAATTGGCCGTCCGGTTCCAAGCGTGCCGGCAACGCACTGTCGATACGTAACGGTATGAAGCCTTCCGGCATCGGATAAGCCAATTTGACTTCGCGCTGTTCGCCCGACACATTCAAATCCAAGCGCGTGAGGGCCTGCATCGGTATTTCGTCGATGATTTGCCGGAATACCTGAAGTTCCAAACTATTGCGCTCGTCGGGTTTTACCGGGCTGTCGTCGACTCTGGCAAGCCACAATTGGCCTTGTTTGATATTCGGTCTTTCGATTTGTTTTCCGTTTACTTTTAGATCAATGAGCCCGGTATCTTTTGGAATCGTCAAATTATCGGGCAGCTTGTCCCATGCAAAATTGCCGATAAGGTCATAAATTCCCGCTTCGAGAAAAACCGCCGGACGCCCCTCTTTTTCAGTGACTATTGCCGGCTTGCCGTTAACCGTTACATTGAGCGGCCATTGTTTGGTGCTGCCGGGTAAACCGACCCAACT
Source organism: Methylomicrobium sp. (assembly GCA_007135635.1). Lineage (GTDB taxonomy): Bacteria > Pseudomonadota > Gammaproteobacteria > Methylococcales > Methylomonadaceae > Methylotuvimicrobium. Next base: position 517 of record SLIO01000284.1, read on the forward strand.
TTTGCGATAAACTTTCCACGCGATCGTAAAGCGGCCTTCGGTACCGCTAATCGCTAAATCTAATCGCGACGGCCAAGCGCAGCGTTTCTGTTCGAAGCTGTTATAGAGAAACGGACAGCCCAATTCGGTGTCGTCTAGCAAGACCCAGTCAATCCAAGGCTTGAGCGGTTCGGGAACGTTTTCCGGTTTGAGCGCATCGGCCCAGCAGGGGAAGGTAAGCCATAAAATGGGCAATAGTAAACACCGAACTCTGAGCATGATATGAACTCCTGTCGATAAAAAGCGAGGAAAGCAATTGCTAAAGTATGCGTTTTGTCTCGTAGGGTACGCACTCAATGCCATTAAGTTAAGGGAAACCCGTCATTCCGTCATGGACTGGCGGAATCCAGTGCCATGGATGGCAAGCTTTTGAGGCACAGAAGAGCCTGAAGCCAGCACTACCCATTCTGTGACGACTTAACTTAATGATGGTGAGGGTACACACTGCGTAGCTTTTGTAAAGCTTTGATCTTCGTGGCCGCAAAAAAAGGTGCGCAATGCGCACCCTACACTAACTCTTGCTGTAGGCGTTTATAAATGCCGCCGAAACTGCCGTTACTCATCAATACGAAGTGGCCGCCGTAGCGGGCTTCCAATTTGAGCTTGGCGATGATTTCGTCGAGAGTTTTACAGATTTCGATATTGCCGGCGTAATTTTTTAGACCGCTTAAGTCCCAGCCCAGGTTTTCCGGTTGGAATAGAATGGCTTGATCGGCTTCAACCAGCGATTTAGCCAGCGATTCGGTATGAATGCCCATGCGCATCGTATTCGAGCGAGGCTCGACGATCGCGATGATGCGTTCGGAACCGACTTGCTTGCGCAAACCCTCCAATGTTGTCTTGATCGCGGTTGGATGGTGCGCAAAGTCATCGTAAATCGTTATGCCATCGATTTTGGCCAAGACTTCCATGCGTCGCTTAACATTCTTGAACTCGCCCAATGCCGCGATCGCATCCTTAGGCGTAATACCGATATGACGTGCCGCCGCGATGGCTGAAAGCGCATTGCCGACATTGTGATTGCCGGTCAAATTCCAAAGCACCTCGCCCTGCTCCGCTCCATCATAATTAACCTTGAATCGAGTGCCGTCCGAATTGATCAATTCGCCATTCCAGGCCGACCGGCCTTCAATCGAAGTCTTTTCGACCGGCGTCCAACAGCCCATGTCTAACACATCGGTTATATTCTCATCGGCTTCGGGGGCGATCACGAGGCCTTCGCCAGGCACGGTTCTGAGCAAATGGTGAAATTGTTTCTTGATCGCATCGAGATCCGGAAAGATGTCGGCATGATCGTATTCGAGATTGTTCAGGATCGCGGTTCTCGGCCGGTAATGCACGAACTTCGATCGCTTGTCGAAAAACGCGCAGTCGTATTCGTCGGCCTCGATCACGAAGAACGACGATTCGCCGAGCCGCGCCGAAATGCCGAAGTTGAGCGGAATGCCGCCGATCAAAAAGCCCGGATTGAAGCCTTGATATTCCAATATCCAGCTCAGCATGCTGGTCGTCGTCGTTTTGCCGTGCGTGCCTGCGACACCGAGCACCCAACGCTCGGCCAAGACATGTTCTGCGAGCCATTGCGGTCCGGAAATGTATTTCAAGCCGCGGTTCAGAACCGCCTCGACTTCGGAATTGCCGCGCGACAGCGCATTGCCGATCACGACCAAATCGGGTTTGCAATCGAGATTTTCCGGCCGGTAACCGCTCATCAATTCGATGCCTTGCTGTTCGAGTTGTGTACTCATCGGTGGATAGACATTCTGATCGGAGCCGGTGACTCTATAACCCATCTCGCGCGCGATCAACGCCAATCCGCCCATAAAGGTTCCGCAAATGCCCAGTATGTGTATATGCAAAATCTTTTCCTTTTACGAAAACAATGTGATGTCCGGTACAATCATAGCCGTAGCGATTCTTTTTGCAACCTTATAAGAAAAACCAATTTTCCGATTCAACGGGATCACCGGAACGTTTACTTCACCCGGATTTCCCGTAACACTCCAAGAGCAGAAAATGATTTCCGAAGATATTTTATTTACCCCCGTAAAAATAGGTCGATATACATTGAGAAACCGTATCATTATGGCACCGCTGACCCGAAGCCGCGCGCAGCAACCCGGCGATATACCGTGGCAGCTGAATGCGGACTATTACCAGCAGCGTGCCGGTGCCGGATTGATTATCTCGGAAGCCACGCATATCTCACCACAAGGCAAGGGATATGCATTCACGCCGGGAATTTATAGCGATGCACAGATTGACGGCTGGCGCAAAATAACCGATGCGGTGCATGACGAAGGCGGGTTGATTTTTTTGCAACTTTGGCATGTCGGTCGCGTTTCGCATCCCGACCTGCAACCGAGCAATGTTTTACCGGTCGCGCCTTCGGCTATCGGCATTGAGGGCATGGCATTTACCGAGGCAGGTTTGAAACCTTTTGTTACGCCTAGAGCGTTGGAGTTGCAGGAAATACCGGGCATTATCGACCAATACCTTATTGCCGCTGAAAATGCGATGATTGCCGGTTTCGACGGTGTTGAGATCCATGCCGCAAACGGTTATTTACTGGATCAGTTTTTGAGGGACGGTTCTAATCATAGAACCGATGCTTACGGCGGTAACATCGATAACAGAATGCGCCTATTGCTTGAAGTCACCGCAGCAGTCATTGATGCGGTCGGCGCCGACCGCACCGGTTTGCGATTGTCGCCGACCAATGCCTTCAACAGCATGAGCGACAGCGATCCGCAAAGCCACTTTAATTATGTGGTCGAGCAATTGAACCGTTTCGATTTGGCTTATTTGCATATTGTCGAACGCATGGTTCCGATCGAGGAAGATACCGCCGAATTCGATTTTGCCTCTTTGAGGCAGCATTTCAGCGGGCCTTATATCGCCAACGGTGGTTATAGCCAAGATAGCTCTCGAAGCAGTATTACCCGCAAATTATGCGACATGGTTGCTTTCGGCAAGCTTTATATCGCCAACCCGGATTTGACCGAACGTTTTCGTATGAATGCGCCGCTCAATACGCCCGATCCCGATACCTTTTACGGCGGCGGTGAAAAAGGTTATACCGATTACCCGAATTTAACTTCAGTTAACTAACGCTAATTCATGCTCGTCCAGTTCCGAGCGGTATGACCAAGGTATTTTTCTGCTCTTGTCCGTCTCGGAACGCATTTTCTCATCGCGCAAGAAACTCAAATACTCCGAGCTCAAGTCCGGATAAAAACTGACGCAGACTTCGTCTAATTCTTTGCCCAAAGATTGCGATAGGGTTGCCAACTCGTTAACTAGCATGTTTTTTCTCTCATCTCAATTCAGCGCTCATGATAAGCGAGGAGTTTTACATTTGCATGACAATGCTCAAACAAATAATCGGGTTTTGGTGTATTGATGAAACAATACTGCGACTTTTGACATCAAGGCGGATAGGATCCTCTCTTTTATTTGGGCCATGCATTAGCCTTTTTACTGCTCTAGCACTAAGCTAAAGTAAGAACTGGCACCATATCGGTGTAATAATCCGGGTTAGTTTGCTTATTCTTAGCGAAATCACAGATCCTCATTAAAGGTCAAACCATGAGAAAAAACCTTCCTATTACACAAAACGAAGTCAACTACCCCAGCACAGCTACCATCACTTCGGCAACTGATCCGAAAGGAAAGATCACTTATATTAACCAGGACTTCTTGAAAATCAGCGGTTTTAACGAACAAGAATTGCTTGGGCAGTCTCATAACATCGTTCGCCATCCGGATATGCCGGAAGCCGCATTTGCTGACTTATGGGGTAGTATTCTAAAAGGCAAGCCGTGGATGGGAATCGTCAAGAATCGCTGTAAAAATGGCGATTATTATTGGGTCGATGCCTTTGTAACGCCTCGCTTCGACAAAGGCAAAGTTATCGGTTTCGAATCGGTGCGGGTGAAGCCCGAGCAGGAAGCGATCGAACAAGCAAAGAAAATTTACCCGAAGTTAGCAACAGGGAAAAGCGTCAACTCCCAACTGGATCGTATGAAGCTGGGATCTAAACTAATGCTCGGTTTTTCGTTACTACAAGCACTGATTTTTGCAGGACTTCATATGATCGGAGTCATCGAACTGATACCTGCCGCGATTGCTTGGGCGGTATCGCTGCTGTTTTCCTTCGGCCTGATATCGGCACTGGTACGCCCTTTAAACGATGCCGTATCCGAAGCGCGCTTGGTTATCAACAATCCGGTCATGCAACAAATTTACACCGATGACGGAGCCGAACCCGGACAGCTGTTACTCGCGATCAAACTACTTAAAGCCAAATCGAGGACTATCGTACGCCGCTTGATACAAGCGACCGAGACCCTTACGCAGCAAGCCGAGGCCACGGACCGAGAAATCGAACAAGTCAGCCATGCAATGACGCGACAATTGCAAGAAACCGAGCAGGTAGCCACAGCAATGCATCAAATGACTGCTACGATCAATGAGGTTGCGCAAAGCGCCAGCAATGCCGCCAAGGCAGCAGCAGACGCCGACCAAATTTCCCAGCAAACGATGAAGCGGGTCAGCGATACGGTAACCTTAATCGGCGCCTTATCTTCCGAAGTCGACAGCGCCGAATCGGCCATCTTAAATCTTGCGCAATACAGTAAGGATATCGGCGGCGTTTTGGAGGTCATTCAAAGCATCGCCGAGCAAACCAATTTGCTGGCGTTAAATGCCGCAATCGAAGCGGCCCGAGCCGGCGAGCAAGGCCGCGGTTTCGCAGTCGTTGCCGACGAAGTCAGAACCTTAGCCGGACGAACGCAAAAATCGACAGAAGAAATCAATAAAATGATCGATGTCTTGCAACAA
>SLIO01000319.1 GCA_007135635.1 Methylomicrobium sp.
CAAATGCCGGTTCCGGAGAGGGTGCGGTTGCTCGACCGACAGGCGTCGGCGGCAGGGACAGCCGCCGTCGAGCCTACAGGGACGTATTCACGGCGTCCTGTCGGGCGAGTGACCGTACCCTTCCCAACCAGAGAACTTTCATTTGTCGGGGCGATGGCCAGGCCTTCATGAACGTTATAGTCAAAAACATCTACGCATTCAACTTATAACAGAGTCTAGTCGGTTTTGCGTAATTGTTAACTGTACTAAAGTACTAGATCGCTCAATCCGGTTTATTCTTCAACAATCTGCACGCGTTGAGTAATGCCGCAAACCAGCGTATAGGGGATCGTTTCCGACCAGGACGCCACCTCTTCGATCGGCAACCCCCCTCCCCAAAGAGTCACCGGATCGCCCGGCTTGGCATCGTCTTGTCCGCTCAAATCGACCGTAATCATATCCATCGATACCCTGCCGATCATCGGTACCCGCTTACCGTTAACAAGAACCGGCGTACCCGACTTGGCTTGACGAGGATAACCGTCCCCATAGCCTATTGCGACAACCCCCATCGCAGTCGATCGGTCGCAAACCCAAGAGCCGCCGTAACCCACCGTATCGCCTTGTTGCACGGATTTAACGGCAATCAACCGGGAATGCAAACCCATAACCGGCTTTAAATCGAAATCGCCTCCTGTCGCTTCGGGAAACGGCGAAATGCCATACAACATGATCCCGGGCCTTACCCAATCGGTCAATGCTTCTCGCCAACCTAAGATACCGGCGGAGTTCGCGATACTCCGCGGCCCGGTATAACCCGACAATGTCCGGTTAAACAAATCGATTTGTTTCAAAGTCATTGGGTCGGATCTCACGTCGGCATTGGCCAAATGCGTCATAAAGCCGACCGGCTGCCTTATCAGCGAACTCGATACCAAACGCTGATGAACTTTTTCAACCTCGCCAGCCGAAAACCCCAAACGGTTCATGCCGGTATCGATTTTCAACCAGACATTAATTCCAACCGAGCCGGATTTTCGATCAATGATATCCAACTGTCCGAACGAGTGAATTAACGGATCCAGACCGTAATCGGTCAAATCATTCAATTCCTCCGAGCAAGTAAAGCCTTCCATGACCGCGATGCGTTGCGAAATTCCGGCTTGGCGCAAACGGATGCCCTCGTCGACGCGAGCCACGGCAAAGCCGTCAGCATCGGTTAATCGTTCTGCGACGCGCAACAAGCCATGCCCATAAGCATTGGCTTTAATCACCGCCATGACTTTCGAGTCGGGCGCGAAGCGTCTAACCACATTCAAATTATGCTGTAACGCATCCAAATTCAATTTGACATAAGCAGCGGGCCTCATTCGTAATCGTCTCCACCATAAGGGTTACCGGCGAAATTTTCAAACCGCGTATATTGTCCGAGAAAGGTCAATCTAACCGTGCCGATAGGACCGTTACGTTGTTTACCGATGATAATTTCAGCAACACCTTTCTCCGGGCTATCCGGATTGTAAACCTCATCCCGATAAACGAACACGATCACGTCGGCATCCTGTTCGATACCGCCCGATTCGCGCAAATCGGACATTACCGGCCGTTTGTTAGGCCGCTGTTCGAGGTTCCGGTTAAGCTGCGATAACGCGATAACCGGCACATTAAGTTCCTTGGCCAAGGCTTTGAGGCCCCTGGAAATATCGGAGATCTGCTGAACCCGGTTATCGCCGCTTGCCGGAGACTGCATCAATTGCAGATAATCCAAAACAATCAAGCCCAACTGGCCATGCTCGCGCATCAAGCGACGAGCTCTCGAGCGCACTTCGGTCGGCGTCAAGGCCGGTGTATCGTCGATGAACAGTTTGGTTTCGGCCAATAAGTTAATCGCCGAAGTCAAGCGAGGCCATTCGTCGTCATCGAGCTTTCCGGTTCTAATTTTATGTTGGTCGATACGCCCCAATGAAGACATCATCCGCATTGCCAAAGAATCACCAGGCATCTCCATACTAAACACCGCAACCGGCTTATCGCCTTTAATCGCAACATTCTCCGCCATGTTCATCGCGATCGTGGTTTTACCCATCGACGGCCGACCCGCAACAATGATTAAATCGGACGGCTGTAGACCTGAGGTCATTTCGTCGAAATCATTGAATCCGGTGCTGGCACCGGTGATATTGCCTTCCTGCTCGTAGAGCATTTCAATCTTATCGACCGCCCGCGCCAGCAAGGACTTGATCGAAGCGAAACCGCCCTGCCCGCGTTGGCGCTGCTCGGCGATTTGAAATACCTGGCGCTCAGCATTTTCGAGCAATTCCGAGGTATCGCGTCCTTCCGGATTAAAAGCCGAATCGGATATATCGGTTCCGACATGGATCAACTGTCTTAAAACCGACTTATCGCGAACGATGGTCGCATAAGCGACGATATTCGCGGCACTCGGCGTATCCTTTGCCAAGGTACCCAAATAGGCAAGGCCACCGACCTCGTTTAATTGTCCGGCCGAAGCCAGTGCCTCGGACAAGGTAATAACGTCGAAAGGATCTTGTTTTTCGGCCAGTTTTTCAATGACCCTGAATATCATCCGATGATCCTTACGGTAAAAATCGCTTTCGACAACCTTATCGGCGATCGAATCCCAGGTTTGGTTATCCAGCATCAAACCGCCGAGTACGGATTGCTCAGCTTGTATCGAATGCGGTGATACTTTTAAAGCTTCGGTTGCATAATCGCGGTCGAATACATAATCTTCAGACATAATTTCGGTCAAGGGAAATACTGCAAAATAGAAGTTGATTGAAAATCGGTACGGATTCCGACAGATCGAATTCCTAAACAAGAGAGTCACTGCGATTCAGTTATGAGAAAACTCGTTTACTCCGTTCGTACCGAAAAATCGCTGAACTTCGTTGAATGTGCGGAGTGAACCGGTGGAGCGCCGTGAACCCACTTAAGAAGAATAGGAGTAAGGGTATCGGAGCGCGTAGATCCGAAAAACAATGCGCCAAAACGTGCCTTTCGAATCTAGAAACCAGGAATTCGGCTTAACTTACGGCTATGGTCAAAAATAACTTTCCTATGCTTAACCCCTCTCTCCCCACCTTCTCCCTGAGGGAAAGGGAGTAAAATGCGGAAGTTATTTTTAACGGAATCCTTAACAAAGCACCCAGTTCCCGGCAAAACCATTAAACCCCAATACGAGAAATCCCAACCGCCTCTCGCAATTGTTTCATAAAAGGAGCACTAATCTCGCGGGCTTTTCTAGCACCCTCCTGTAATTCGTTTTCAATATGCTCAGGCGCTTGTAATAAGGCTTCATAGCGTTCTCGTGCCGGGGCAATGTGGTCGTTGATATATTCGAACAGCAATTTTTTCATCTCGCCCCAAGCAATACCGTCCGCATAGAGCTTTCGAGCCTCATCGACTTCCGAAGGTCGGGCAAAAGCCTGATAAATACCGAACAAAGTGCAACCATCAGGGTCTTTAGGCTCGCCCGGTTCAAGTGAATTAGTTTTTATTTTGTTGATCAGTTTTCTGAGTTTCTTCTCGGGCTCGAATAGCGGAATCGTATTGTTATAGCTTTTGCTCATTTTACGGCCGTCCAAACCGGCCAAGGTCGCGGCATTTTCGGTTACGACCGCTTCCGGTATCACGAAATGTTCGCCGTAGATATGATTGAAACGGCCGGCGATATCACGTGCCATTTCAATATGCTGAATCTGATCCTTTCCGACAGGAACCTTGTGTGCATTGAATATTAAAATATCGGCCGCCATCAGAATCGGATAACTAAACAAGCCCATCGTGATGCCTTTATCGGGATCGTTTTCACCGCCTTGCTCGTTGTCGGCGACTGCTGCTTTATAGGCATGGGCTCTGTTCATCAAACCTTTAGCCGTCACACACGTCAACATCCAGGCCAACTCGGTAATCTCCGGCACGTCGGATTGCCGGTAAAACACCGCATTCGATGTATCTAGGCCAAGCGCCAACCAAGTCGCAGCGATTTCGAGACTCGATTGCCTGACTTTTTCCGGGTCCTGACATTTGATCAAAGCATGATAATCGGCCAAAAAATAAAAAGGGCTGACGTTTGCATCCTTACTGGCGGCAATGGCTGGTCGGATCGCGCCTACATAATTTCCCAAATGTGGAGTACCGGTGGTTGTGATACCGGTTAAAACGGTCGCTTTTGTCATTAAATAATCCCCAAAACCCTGACGGGGTTCACATCGTTAAAATCTACAAAATATTACATGATTTACAACCAATAGCCATAGTCTATCCTAAAACTTTTACGCATTAATGAGTAACAGAAGATAAATCTCTCTGCATGAACTCGCTCAAGCAACCCACATACAAGCCATTGTTAACAAAAAGCCAATATTTAGCCGAAAAAACGAACAATAATTCCAAAAGAGCACCCATAATATGAAGTTACGCAATTTTCAAGGTGATTTTCATGATCAAGCATTTTTTTTATAGTAAACTTCGCGCAAACAGCCTGAAAAAACACGGGTATTACCAACCCCGGAAAAACAATTTACACCCATTTTAAAGAGAGTTGACATGCTGGAATACGATGAAAAACGCAATTACATCCGAATGAGCGTCGATTGCGAACTCACTTACAAGTTAGTCGACACAGGCGAAAGTCATGCCGGAATTTGTACATCAATTAGCGGTTCAGGTGTTTCCTTCATTGCAGATCGGTCCTTCGATCCCGGAAGCGCAATGGTGGTCAATATTACGCCGAAAAACACGATCACTCCGCCTATGACCGCCTATATCGAAGTCGTCAGGACGACAAAACAAGATAACGGCCGCCATGAAATTGCCGCCGTAATCAAAAGTATTAAAGGTCATTAACTTAAATTATTTCAACTCGGCCGAGATTGCTAACTCATGTATACGATTACCAAGGAAGTCTATTTTTGCTATGGACATAGACTAATGAACCACCCCGGCAAGTGCCGTCATCTTCACGGACACAGCGTTAAGGCCGCTATTACGATTAAGCAACAACATCTTAACGAGCAAGGCATGGTTTGTGACTTTTCGGACATAAAATCGTGTGTCGAAAGCTATATTGACGAACATTTGGATCATAACTTTCTATTGCATAAAAACGACCCGATCATCCCATACCTAACCGAAACCCACGAGCGTTTCATGGCGCTAGACGAGCACCCAACCGCGGAAGTACTGAGTCAAATGATTTATCAGCATATTAAAGAACAAGGGTTCGATGTGGACCAAGTCACTTTATGGGAAACCGCAAGCGCTCATGCCTGTTACCGAGAAGACTGATCTACCATGAGCAGGATTCATCCGCAAAACAAAGCGGCTTGTCTGGAAACTATCTG
>SLIO01000491.1 GCA_007135635.1 Methylomicrobium sp.
AAAATTCGGCGGGAGACTTAAGGAGGCACCGGGGTGCTCGACAAAGGCTTTGCCAGCATGGAGCTGGCATAGAGCCTACATGGACGTATTCACGGCGTCCTTTGACGGGCACCCCGGCGCCGAGTTTTAATCTGCGATGAGTATAGGCTAGCAGTGTATCAGGTTCGGCGGTGAATTACGGATGTCATGTTTTAAGAAGCTATGTGTTCGATACCGAACAGACTAAGTTCATTATTACCGTTAGTTTGTAATATCTCTTAACTCGACAAGGATCGAAATGACTATTGCAATCGAACCTATGTTGGCACTTGTGATAGGGATATTAATTTTGGTGGTGCCTAGATTTTTAAATTACTTCGTGGCTGTTTATTTGATCGTTCGAGGCGTCTTGGGGCTAATGCAACATAATAATCTGTTGTAGTAGGTGATTGGGTTCCTAGACCTAAATGAATTTTCAAGCTTATGCTTTTTATCCAACAGGAGCGCTACTATGTCAATTGGCACAATTGTACTGATTATTCTTATTCTGATGCTGGTCGGCATCATTCCAGTCTGGCCGCATAGCCGAGGATGGGGATACGGACCGAGCGGCGGGCTAGGGACGATTTTGATCATCATATTGATTCTAGTTTTAATGGGCATCATCTAGCCTGTAATACCCCGCTCGCTCGTTATGGATCTTCATGCGCCGTAACTCTATGCGGGGTGTCACATTCGTGCTTCAGCGTAAGGCACTCTTCGATTTAGGTAATCGTCATTTCCCCCCGGGATACCCATAGGACACAAGAGCCGGTATCCCAGTGCCATAGACGTTTAGCTTCCGGAGACCGGACTCCTGATGCGCGTTCTTGTGCATTGCCTTTCGGGCTAATGCAAACCAACTATGCCGAATTATATAGACAGGAGAGTCAAATCATGGCTAAACGGCGAGAAAAAAGACGACATGTTAGGGTCGATCATCCGATACGAGATGAATCGCCCATTCGGTTCGAGTTGTTCAGTTGCGAACGGCTCGAACAGCATGCGATCAGTTTGGCGCAAGCACAGAAAAAAGTCGGTCGCCTCACGAAAGGACCAAAACTGATTCCTCGGGTGCGCGATAATTCTCTTGTGCTGTTTGAAGCATATAAATCGGTCGCCAAGGCGGTTCGTGATCAACAAGCTATTACGCCGGCGGCGGAATGGCTTTTGGATAATTTTCATGTCATTGAAGAGCAGGTCGGTGACATTCTCGTTGACTTGCCCGAAAGCTATTACCGGGAACTGCCTAAGTTAGAGGAAGGCGTACTCGAAGGCTTCCCTCGAGTTTACGGCATTGCCTGGGCATTGGTTGCCCATTTGGATAGCCGCTTTGATCCGGAGTTGCTAAAAATTTTTGTGCGAGCCTATCAAAGTGTCGATCCACTGACACTCGGCGAACTCTGGGCAATACCGATTACTTTACGGGTCTTGCTGGTCGAGAACCTTCGTCGACTCGTTATTCGTATCATGCATTCCCAAACCGGTCGCCGGTTGGCCGATGAGTTTGTCGATAAATATGAACAAATTATCGCTCAAAGTGACAAATCAGATTCTCCATTACTGGAGCCGACATTACCCGCCGAGCCCTTGATTCAGGCATACGCCGTCCAAATTCTGCAGCGTTCGCACGACCCGCATCTGGGCGCGGCGCTTTCCCTCGATTTTCTGAATGAATGGCTGAATGAGCAAGGTTTAGGACTTGATGAAATCGTGAGCCGGGAGCACGCCGATCAGATTGCCGATAACTGGACGGTTCGCAATATCATTATCAGTATGCGCGCCATTTCTGCATTTGAATGGCCTCGGTTCGTCGAGGATGTGAGCCTCGTAGACGAGTGCCTGCGTGTTCATGAAAACTTTTGTTCTTTCGATTTTTTAACGCGCGATCGTTACCGTCACGCAATCGAAGATCTCGCTAAGCGCTCGCCATATTCGGAGCTGGAGATCGCTCGCAAGGTGATAGATAAAGTTCGATGCAGAAGCGAGCATTCTACTGCCGACGATCGACATTTTGAGCCAGGCTATCACTTGATCGGTGCCGGACGTTATGCATTCGAGAAAGAGGTTGAGTTTCGACCTTCGTTGAAAAAAAGACTCCTGCGTGCCTATATCGCCCATGCGGGGCTCGCTTATATAGGTAGTCTAACTCTGTTGACACTGTCGTTGCTGGCATTGCCGTTGAGCTTGAGCTTCGCAGCCGGCATTAGCGGATTTCCACTGTTCCTTATTGCGCTGTTCGGATTGTTTCCAGCATCGGATATTGCTGTCGGCCTGGTGAACCATTTCATCAGTGCGGATCTACCGCCGCAACACCTGCCACGGATCGATTTAAAAGATGGGGTGCCTCAGGCGTTGAGTACCTTTGTTGTTGTACCGACAATGTTTGTCAACGAAGCCGGGGTAAAAGAGCAGATCAAGCAGCTTGAGGTGCGCTATTTGTCCAACTCGGATGGTGCGGTTCGCTTCGCACTGTTGTCCGATTGGGCAGACGCCGAACAGGAAATTATGCCGGACGATTCCCAGTTGTTGAATATAGCCACTACCGGTGTAGCAGCACTCAATGCCAAGTATGGAGAACAAACTTTCTTTGTTTTTCACCGAAAACGCTTGTGGAATCCAAGCGAAGGCAAGTGGATGGGATGGGAACGCAAGCGAGGTAAGCTGCATGAATTTAACCGACTGTTACGGGGTGCTGTCGATACGTCTTTTTTGTCTATCGATGGCGAGCCAGCAGTGGCACCGTCCGGTGTTTGTTATGTGATTACCCTCGATGCCGATACCAAAATGCCGATGGGCTCTGTAGCGCAATTGGTGGGTGTTGCCGCTCATCCGCTCAACCAGCCGGTGTTTGATCCGGGTACCCAATGTGTCGTAGATGGTTATGGCATTCTTCAACCTCGTGTGACACCGACCTTGCCGCATCGGCGGGAGCACTCGATGTTTCACCAGATTTTTGCCGGTGCTTCAGGCGTTGACGCCTACTCTAGTTCAGTATCCGAACTTTATCAGGATCTTTTCAGACTCGGCACTTACAGCGGTAAAGGCTTGTATCATGTAGATTCTTTTGAAGCCGCATTGGCAGAACGAGTACCGGAAAACACTCAACTCAGCCATGATTTGTTCGAGAGTGTCTACGTGCGTTGCGCGTTGGTGAGCGATATCGAGCTTTTCGAGGAGTTTCCTTCACACACGGAGGTCGCAGCCTCGCGGGAGCATCGTTGGGCTCGGGGCGATTGGCAACTGTTACCGTGGATATTTGGATGTCGGGGCAAGGGTATGCCAATGATCGGGCGTTGGAAAATGCTGGATAATTTGCGTCGTTCTTTATTGGCTCCAGCAGCTTTTTCTGCACTGGTTGCAACCTGGGCTATCCCGAATGCACCGGTGTTAATGCTGACTGGTTTCGTACTATCGGCAATAGCCTTTCCTGTGATCTTGGCTTTGATCGGTGGGTTTAGATTACCTCGCCGTGGCATCTCGTTGATCACCCACCTTCGTGCTGTGGGAGAAAATGTGTCATGGGCAATCGGCAACAGCTTCGTGACGTTGACCTTACTCGCAGAACGCGCTTGGTTGATGACGGATGCTATTGTCACTACTTTGGTACGCTTGTTCGTTACACGGCGACAATTGCTGAAGTGGGTTACCGCCTTGCAGGCAAAGGCACAGTCGGATCATGCCCTGAAGAATCTTATTCGGCCCATGGGGCGTTCTTCTATAGTCGTTATTGGCACTGCTGCAATAGTGTTGCTTTTCAATCCGAATGGACTCTATGTTGCTTCACCGTTTTTATTATTATGGATGTTGTCACCGATCATCGCCCGATGGTTGAGTCTTTCGCCCAAGCTTGATTTGGCCGAATCCCTACCGGTCGAGGATGTTGTGCGCTTACGCTTGATCGGAAGGCGTATCTGGCGCTTTTTCACGACCTTCGTGACCGCTGAGGAGCATTATCTGCCACCGGATAATTTTCAGGAAGACCCGCAACCCGTTATCGCTCATCGTAGTTCGCCCACCAATTTCGGACTCTATTTGTTGTCCGTCGTAGCCGCCCGTGATTTTGGTTGGATCGGATTGATCGACACCATCGATCGCCTTGAAGCTACGCTGAAAACGCTCAATACGCTACCGCGTTTACACGGCCATTTTTACAATTGGTACGATACCCGTGACTTGCACATGCTGGAACCACGCTATGTGTCGACCGTTGACAGCGGTAACTTGGCGGGTCATTTGCTGGTATTGGCGCAGGTCTGCCGAGAAACGCTGAATCGACCGCTCGCGTTTTCCTCTGCATTGGATGGCCTTAAGGATACCCATCAACTCCTGATGGATGTGCTTGGTAAAATTAGCGATGACCGGCGAACGCTCATCGTTCCGTTGAAAGAACTTAGGCAAAATGTCGTCATTCTCGGGGAGCTTTTAACTAAGCATCCTGTCGATCCGGACGGATGGAGTCGTCAGTGGCGACAGTTAACAGACGGCGCCGACACACTGCAGGATCTGGCTCATGCCTATGTCGCCGAGTGTGGCGATGAGGATGACAGCGAAGTACTGGTATGGGCTTCGTTGCTGCATAATGACATTCATTCGCATGCGCGTGATGTAGAGAGTTTGATTCCCTGGATTCATTTTACGGATCGTCGTAGCGAGACCGGTACGGAATCCCCGATAACTCGTTTGTTCCAAACTCATCTGACCCTTGAATCTCCACTGAGAGCCTTTTCCGGCTGTTATCAGCAGTGCCTGGTCGACCTTGAGGCATTGCCTGAACAGACTGTTGCAACTGTCGATCGAAATGCTTTGGCGATGCAATTACAGCATGCCGGAGCCCACGTTGAATCGGCCGTCGAGCGACTGGAAAACATGGCTGCGCAGTTTGATAGGTTGTTCCACGAAATGGATTTTAGTTTTCTTTATGACAAAGATTGTCACCTATTCGCACTCGGTTACCGCGTTTCGGAAGGTGCTTTCGATCCTAGCTATTATGATTTGCTGGCCTCCGAGGCACGTCTTGCAAGTTTCATTGCAATCGCCAAGCGTGATGTGCCACGAGCTCACTGGTTCCACCTGGGTCGCAGGGTAACACGCGCAGCACATGGCACTGTGTTGCTGTCGTGGTCGGGTTCGATGTTTGAATACTTGATGCCTTCCCTGGTGGCTTTCACGCCACGATACAGCTTACTTGATCAGACCTGTCGACTGGTTGTGAAGCGGCAGATCGAATATGGCAATGAACGGGGCGTACCCTGGGGTGTTTCGGAGTCGGCTTTTAATGGTCGCGACCTTCATTTTACCTATCAGTATTCGGCTTT
>SLIO01000102.1 GCA_007135635.1 Methylomicrobium sp.
CAACGATTACCTTTCACGAGGATCCGCAACGACGCTTTACCGTCATGGAACTCATTACAACAGACCATGCGGGGCTCCTATCAAAAATCGGACATGTGTTCAACGAACACAACATTCAATTGCACGACGCCAAAATCACTACGATAGGAAGCCGTGCAGAAGACATGTTTTATTTTACCGATTATCAATCCAACCCGATTCAAGACCACGAAACGTTACAAAATTTGGAGCAAGCCATTCAATCTGCATTAAGCGACCATTTATAGCCCTCTTTTGCTATATACTTCGCGCAGCCAAATTTGCGGTTTTCTGACGCCATGCGAAATTACCCCGCATTGGTTTATAAAGACAACATCGTAACTTCATTCGAAGCCAGTCGATTTTCAATAAAACGAATAAGATTCTCATAGCCATCACCTTCAAGATCCTTATATCGCATACCGATTTCGCAACGATCCCTTGCTATCCGGCGGGAAAACTCGACGTTACAACGCGCCTTTACCTGCAGAGGACGATCGCCGGTAAGCGGCAAATCCAACCAAGCATTTAATTCCACCGGACGACCGTTACGGATGTAACACCCGCCCGGAGTCATCAAGTTCCGCTGAAATATACTGCATTGAATCGAAAACCCGTCACTGGAAGTATCAATAGCCAATACTCTAAGACGCACACCTTCTTCGTTGGTTACCACAACAGGTAAATGCGCAGCAACACGAGGATAAATTTTCTTTTCCATAGCCATCTCCGATCAACCAAATATTCTCACCAAAATTCTAGTCTATATATTCTTTTTTACCAGACTAAATATACAGTTGTCGTTCATACCTAATTTACTTATTAAGATGACTCCGCCGCGAAACGGCAGCCCTTAACAATATTTTCAAAAGCGTCAATCCGAATAATTGATCAATAACCTGTAAAAACTGCCGCCCCATTATCATAGCGATCTTCACGACCTACCAACATTAAAACATTCAAATCAAGGTCTTGACTTTAATCAACCGCTAAGAAAGAATCTCCTGTATAATTTTCACACGAGTTATGTTGTTCAACACTCATGACTGACCGATAAAGCATCTAAATAAAGTTAAAAAGCATTAAGCATTACCGACAATATCGGTAACTAACGATCAGGTGCCCGATAAATCATATAACCAAAACTATCCAAACGTTTTTCAGTCGATATGAAATAAATAAACTTTCGCACTTTTTCCGAGTCACAATGGCTCGAATCATGTGTTTTTATTCAGAGGTCTTCGCATGCATAAAAATTTTCTTACCCTACTTTGCGGCGCCATGACGCTTCTTGTTCCACTTGGACTGCAAGCAGCGAATGATTTGCCCCCTTCCGCTAAGATTGAACTGGGCGAATCAGAAGAAGTCTGTTCCGATTTCACCTCTCCTGAATGGAGGAAAGCACAAGTCATCGACGGCGTTGAGATTCAGGAATCGACAGTTTGCAACCCGGATAATCCGGCTGATATCGCAGCGTTTGTCAAAGGCACCAACAACATCTCGATGTCGACGCTGATGGACACGCAACTAGCCGCTGACGCGATCATCAAAACCAATGACGTCGACGGCGACGGCGATCCCGACCATATCATCATTAAACTCGAAATCGTCGAATTAAACGGCCATTCGCCCGACAGCACCGAACTGACTACCCAATTCGACATAGCGCCGGGTATACAACCGACATTTTGGGTGTTTGCGCCTAAAACGCGCGACATGTCGACGTTAAGCCTTTACGAACCGCAAGCCAATCCGTTACTACGCGTACCTTCGCCAACCATACGCGTTGAAGTTGGCGATACTGTCTGGCTGGTTGTCGAAAATACACACCACATGCCGCATTCACTGCATCTGCACGGTGTAGATCATCCTTATATGGACCACAGCGGTAGCGGTAACGACGGCGTCGGCCAAACCAGTGCAATGGATATCATGCCAGGCGAAAGTAAAACCTATGTCATCAAACCACGCCAAGCCGGTACTTTTTATTATCATTGCCATGTTCAACCGCACACCCATATTCCAATGGGATTGCAAGGCCTTTTCGTTGTAGAAGAAAACCGTCCCAATAATTGGGTTCAAACCTTCAATGTCGGCAACGGCCAAGTCCGACATCCCTCGGTCGCGGTTCTGGAAAAATATGCGCGCGAATACGATATGCATTATCAATCCGCCGACAAAGAACTGCACGAACTGGCTCGCTCGGCCAACGACCCGCGTCTGCTCGCGCAAAAACTCAATATGGAATACGACGTCACCGAGGCAAGCGACGATTATTTCATGCTGAACGGTCGCTCATTCCCTTATACGATAAGAGAATCTTTGGTTGAAATGCAGCCGGATCAAAAGGTCAAATTGCGCGTTTTGAACGGCCATACCGAGGCAATGGCCTTGCATATTCACGGTCATAAACCAACCATTACACACTATGATGGCGTCGATAACGGCCCTGGAACCTATATCCAGCGAGATGTGCACACATTGGTTCCGGCGCAACGGATCGACCTGGAACTGGACGGCACCGACGACGGCTTACACAGCTTCGGCGAAGGGGTCTGGATGATGCATGATCATGTCGAAAAAGCCTTTACCACCAACGGCATCGGCGAAGGCGGCGATATCAGCTTGGTTGTTTACAAAAATTTTCTCGACGAAAAAGGGATTCCGAAAATGCAAGGCTGGACTCTGGCGCCTTATTTCACAAAAGAGTTTTGGCAAGGCAAATATCCGCTATGGCAGGATTACGACAAATGGCGCAGCCTAGGCCTACCCGATGCCCGAGGTTACAAAGCTCCTCTGCCATCCCCGCCTCAAATGATACTTGAAGGCCCATCGGATTCGATAACCTCTTCCTCGACCGCTTCGGAAAAATCGTTTATTGGCGACTTATTCTCTGGATTGGTTTTAGGCATCCTTGCTTATATGGCTATCGTGCGGCGCGAAGACATTTTCGCCTTGTATCATAAGTTCGTTAAGAAACCCGCATAAACTGCGGCTCTGCTTGCGGAATCCCGGAAGGATTCTGCAAGCCTACTTACCCCTAACACAAGCCAGACACTAAGCTATACCTATCGCACTTCAAATTTCGAAATTAACTTAGGGAGACGTCGGAGTGCTAGGTCGATTTTTGCTCCTGCAAAATCGACATTCACACCTTCCCTGGCGCTTGTCGATTTTTGCTCCTGCAAAATCGACATTCACACCTTCCATGGCGATCGCAAAGGCTGCGTGACAGCATCGAAGAAGGCACAGAGCCTACATAGGCGTATTAACCCACCACCTAAGGATTTGGTCGTAAATAACTTCCCCTTTTTATGGAGGGTTCGGTTGCTCGATTGACAGGTGTCGGCGGAAGGAAAAGCCGCCGTCAAGCCCACATGGAAGTATTCACGGCGTCCTTTGACGGATACCCAGACTCCGAAATTTGATTAGTAAAGGGTATACAACAATTTAAATAGACTCACCCTTAGCCAACTTGGGCAAATGTCCGTCCAAGCCCATCGCGGCCCGCATAACTTTTTTATTGGCTGGCGCAATGCGTCCAGCTAAACCCAACCCCAAATTCCGCAAAATCCTAATCGGCATGATATCGTTACTGAAAACCCGGTAAAAAACATCCATGACCGTCATCATTCTTAAATTATCTGCGCGCCTTGCCTTTTCATAACGTTTCAACTCAGCGATATCGCCAACATTCCGGCCCGATCGATAAGCGTTGACCAACACCTCGGCTAACACAGCTGCATCGAGCAAACCGATATTGACGCCCTGCCCGGCCAATGGATTTATCATATGTGCGGCATCACCGACCAAAGCGACGCCAGGCTTCACATAATCCTGAGCGTGCTGCCGTTTCAACGGAAACGAAGCGGTACCCAAAACAGCATTGATTCGACCGAGACACTCAGGAAACGCTTCGGTCAACTCCTTCAGCAATTGATCGCTGGGTAAGGATTTTAACCGCTTGATTGCACCAGGAGAGTTATACCAAACTAGTGACCCGTATCGACCGGTTAGCGGCAAAAAAGCTTGTGGACCACTTGGCACGAATCGTTGCCAAGTAATATCCTGCTGGGGATAATCGGTTTCCACATAAATCACCAGTGCGTGCTGCTTATAATCCCAACCGGTCACGCCGATCCCGGAGGCCTGACGTACTTTAGAATTCCCTCCATCAGCACCGACTAAGACATTCGCCGTCAAAACTGTACCGTCATCCAACTCGACCACCGAACGATGACCATTGTCATCTAAACTACAATCGATGCGCTTAATTATCGCCGGACAAAATAAATTAACATTATCGAAATCCTGCAATCGCTCCAATAAGGCTAATTGAGTTACCCGGTTTTCGACGATATACCCCAACTCACTGTAATCAATATCGTCACTGCAAAACTCGGTATCGCCGACGGATTCCCATACTCGCATACGCCGAAAAGGGCAATAACGGCGACTCAGAACACCCTGCCACGCACCGACCGCCTCCAAAATATGCCGCGAAGCAATACTCAACGCGGAAACCCTAAGATCATGGGGTTGGTCTGAAGAAAACTCATCGGGGAATACCTGCTCGATCACGGCAACCTTAAGACCGCTACCACCTAATCCGCAAGCTACTGCGGCCCCTACCATGCCCCCGCCGATCACTACAACATCAAAATTCATTTTTTTATTTGGAATCCGTAATTAACATATAGAAATAGTTAACCAAACACTTTCGACAATAGTCAAAAGACAACCGAACCGAGCCAAGGATTGATTAACAATTGATCAAGACTATAACAATTCAGCAATTCCCAGTTTGAGCATTTTTTGCTATGTTTAGGGCATGAAATATGCCTGCCGAGGAATCCAGCCCTTAAATCATCGAAGTTCGATCCGATAAGTAAGGTAGTTGGAATTTAGGGGCTGGATGAATGCGAATTTTGCAGGCGCAAAAATCCGCCCAACTGCCGACAACCTCGCTAAGCAAACTCCTTATCCTTGTTTATTTTCAAATTGGGAATTGCTGATAACAATTTGCATCTAAATGACTTAAAATGCGACTCATGATATTATTTGCAGGTTTCTCTGAACGCAAATGTCTGCATAACTCATTGCATGCCAATGCAAACTACTCTATTTGAGCAGTACGCTTTGACTCTTCCATGCATTGACTCTAACATGCATTGCCAGAAAAACGAACTACTAACGCTGTTGATACACAGCATGACTGGAACGGGCTGGATATAATGACTGAAATTTCCCGAATAAACCTCAAAGAACCTTTGCTTTACGACGCGGATCTTTCCCAAGATAGTTGCGGCGTGGGTTTTATTACCCACAAACAAAGCAAACAGACTCACGAGCTGCTAGTCAAGGCTCATGAAGCGCTATGCACGATTCCTCATCGCGGCGGCATGAGTGCAGAAGGTATCGGCGACGGAGCCGGTGTGAATGTCGACTTATCATTGAAGTTTTTTCGAAAAATCACCGGAAACAGCAACTTGCTACTCGGGGAATTCGGCGTTGCAAACTTTTTCTTTCCGGAAGATCACGAGCGTTACGATGCATCCGCTATAGAATTGATCGAGAAGCACCTAACTCGATACGATCTGCCGGTCATTGCCTGGCGAAACATTCCAGTGGACAGCCAAGTTATCAACGAAGCTTCCAGAAAAGCGCAACTACTGATCAAGCAAGTCATTTTCGCACGCCCGGAAGCTTTGAGTACGGCGACACATGACGAATTTGAAAAACTCATTCAGAGCGCACTGCTGGATATCGAAGCCGATGGCTTTACCCGTGACGAATTAACTGGTTTCTACCCATTATCGATGAGTTCGAGAACCCAGGTTTACAAAGGCCGTCTGAATTCTTTCGAAGTAATACCGTATTTCATTGACCTCTACGACGAAGATCATGAAATTAACACCTTGTTTTTCCATACTCGATTCTCGACCAATACCGCACCAGCAACGATGATGGCTCAACCGTTCCGCTACATGGCGCATAACGGAGAGTTAAACACCGATAAAAAGAACCGTCTCAGTGAAAACGCCATTGCGCGCTTGCACAACAAACATATCGTCTTCCCTTGCGGGCAATCCGACTCGGGTCGTCTCGATCAAACATTGACTCGCCGAATTAATGAAGACGAACTCGATATCGTCACGGCTGTTTTAGCGATGATGCCGCCCGCATGGGAAAACGACACGACCCTGTCGCCTAAAGTACGTGCGATGCTCGAGTACTTCAGTCTCTATGAAGAAAAAAACGATGGCCCCGCAGCCCTCATTTTCTGCGACGGCATACGCGTTGGCGCGCGCCTTGACCGCTTAGGACTCAGACCCTTACGCTCAGTGGAAACCGAAATCTATCTAGCCGTCATGTCGGAAGCCGGTCAAATCGATTTCCCACCCAAGGATGTTATCAAACGCGGCCGTATAGAAGCCGGCGGAATGGTTTATTTCGACCACAGCACCGGACAAACATATAACAGCCATCAAGTCTTGGAAAAACTCGCTGGACAAAAAGACTATGAAACGATGCTCCGCGAACGCAGCATACATATCAGCGAACTACCAGACGTCTCATTTGATGAATTAACCCAGGTCAACGGTAAATTCAACATCGACCAGCAACACACGGCATACTCGCTGAATCAGGAAAGCTTTAAATTCCTGCTTGATCCGATGTTAAGCACCGGTCTTGAAAAAGTATCCGCAATGGGCTATGGCATTGCGCCGAACGTCCTGTCCGATGCAGAAGGCGGCATGTCCCGTTATTTCAGTCAGCGCTTTGCCCAGGTTACCAACCCGCCGCTTGATTCACTCCGCGAAAGTGACGGCATGACTTTGCGCGTAGCGCTCGGCGCCAAACCAACTTTTTCCGAAGGCAACAGCAAGCAATTGATGATCGAGTCGCCAATACTGCAAAGAACTCAACTTGAGCAGATACGCAGGCAATCGAGTGTTAAAACCATCACACTGGACATGCTGTTCACACCGGACTTCGAAGACCCCAAAAATAATGAAGCCGTTCTTGAATCGGCAGTCAAAGACGTCTGTCAACAAATCGAACAAGCGGCCCGTGACAATACAGGCATCATCATTCTCAGCGACACCGGCATCAACCGCGATAAAGCAGCGATTCCCGCGTTGTTGATGATTGCTGCAGCCAATCAACACTTGGTCAAACAGGGACTTCGCTTCCACTCTTCACTGATTGCTGAAACCGGACAAGTCGCCAGCGCTCACGATATTGCAACAATACTCGGCTTCGGTGCTTCAGCGGTCTGCTCGATTAGCGCCTACAATCGCGTCGTCAGTCAGCTTCCGCCCGAGAAACAGCCAAAAGCCCTCGATAATTTCAAAAAAGCGGCCGAAAAATCGCTGATGAAAACCATGGGCAAATTCGGGCTCTGCACCGTGGAAAGCTACATAGGCGGCGAATTTTTCGAATCGAATTATCTGGACACCAACGAACCGCGCCTGCAACCGTATTTCCCGAATATCAACGCGCCGGTCGGCGGTGTGCGCTATGCCGACATTGCGAAAAGTGCGGCCGAATGGCATCACAAAGCATTAAGCATCAAGGACGAAAAAGATATTCCTTTTATCGGTTTGTTCAAGGAACGGCAAGACGGCGCAGGCCATAGCTTCGGCAACCTTGCGGTCCGTGAATATATCAACATGACCGACGAGCCGATCTTGTATATTCCCCAAGACAAATCGCCCGAAGCTAGCGATACCGCTTATTTCGATTTCGGTTATGACAAACGCACGCCCGAACAAATCGATAATTTCGGCATCACACCGGCTTATCGCAGCTTCGCCAAAAACCTGTATCAAGAGCGCGACAACCGACCTGCCGCATTACGCGATATCATGGACCTGCCGGCCGATATCAGCCAAGCGCAAAGCACGGCCGATTTCGACCGTATTTTGGGTAAGCAAAGCTTGCTCGGAAACAAAAATTACATGATTCACGGCATTGCTGTTGAACGCAACAACAGTGTCAACTATTCAATTACACTGCCTGAAAACAACAGCGCCACCCGACTGACCGCCCTCGCCGAACATTTTAAAAAACGGTTCAGCGATAGCAAAGCTGCCATCAACATTGTCAACAACGCATGCGAGATCAGACTAACCGATAGCGACAATCTATTTGGACAATATCTGGCAAATATCAAAATTGCCCGTTCACCCATCGCATTAACCGACGTTCAACCCGCGCATCAAATCACTGCCAAGCTCGCATCCGGCGCAATGAGTCACGGCGCGTTGATCGCCGAAGCACACGAGGCTGTAGCGCAAGGCACCAATATAGCCGGCGCGTTCAGCAACTCCGGTGAAGGCGGCGAACACTCGAGCCGTTTCAACACGCTGCGATCGAGTAAAATCAAACAGTTCGCATCGGGCCGCTTCGGCGTCTGGGCAGGTTATCTGGCAGACCCGAACATCGAAGAAATTGAAATCAAAATCGCTCAAGGGGCAAAACCCGGCGAAGGTGGCCAGCTGCCGGCACCGAAAGTGTCTGTCGAAATCGCGGCATTACGCGGCGGAACTCCGCAAGTTGAGTTGGTCAGCCCGCCGCCACATCACGATACTTATTCGATCGAAGACCTCGGTCAATTGATTCACGATGCCAAGGCAGCTCGCGTTCGCGTCGTCGTCAAGCTGGTTTCGTCCGAAGGCATCGGCACAATTGCGGTCGGTGTCGCCAAAGCCGGCGCCGATGTCATAAATGTGGCCGGCAACACCGGCGGCACGGGCGCGGCCGCGGTCACTAGCCTAAAAAACACCGGTCGCTCGGCTGAAATCGGCATTGTCGAAGTCCATCAAGCACTCGCCTTAAACGGCTTAAGAGACAAAGTCATATTACGCTGCAGCGCTGCGCACCAAAGCGGACTCGACGTCGTCAAATCGGCGATATTGGGAGGCGATTCCTTCGAATTCGGCACAACGGCGTTAATGATGCTTCGTTGTGTCATGGCGAAAAACTGCAACGTAAAATGCCCTGCAGGATTAACCACAACGCATGAAGAATTCAAGGGCGATCCGAGAGTGCTGGCGCAATACTTCATGAATCTCGCACATGAAGTTCGCGAAATTTTGGCGGTACTGGGCTATCACAGTTTGAGTGAAATACGCGGTCAAACCGATTTATTGCATCTGATCAACCATCCTTCTATCGTCGGACAGCTCGATTTCACGAAACTCCTGACTCAAGTGCCAGTTATCAAAGTCGAAAAACCGATTTATCTCGAAGCCAACTTCAGCATCGATGACAAAATCATCGAACATGTCAAATCGTCGGTAATTTTCGGCAATCAGACGCAAATCATCATCGAAGGCGATGAATTCAAACTAAGCAATCGCAATAAAACGGTCGGCGGCCAAACCGCAATCGATATCGAACGCATACTGGCTTACGATTTGAACGAAGAACAAATTGCCTGTTCGAAAACGATTTATACCAACCAGCACGGCCGTCGATATCTTGCGCCCGACTCGGTCGTCGTAAAAACAACCGGTTCGGCGGGGCAAAGCTATGCCGCATTCATGAACGACGGTATGCGTATGGAACACACCGGCACCTGCAACGACGGCGTCGGCAAATCGGCCTGCGGCGGCACCTTAATCGTCGAATCCCCAGGCGGCGGCATCAAAACACCCGGCAATAACGTCCTGATCGGTAACTTTGCACTGTTCGGCGCGACCGGCGGCAAAGCTTTCATCAACGGCGAAGCCGGCGACCGTTTCGCAGTACGTAATTCAGGCGCGATGGCGGTGGTCGAAGGCGTCGGCGATTTCGCTTGCGAATACATGACCAACGGAGCGGTACTGAATCTAGGTCACTTCGGCAAAGGTTTCTGTAACGGCATGTCCGGCGGCAATGCCTATCAATACGACCCAGAAAACCTGTTACCGAAGCTTTATGACAAAACCTCGGTCGAATTACACGACCTTACCGAAGACACCGATAGAGCAAGGGCACATGAACAATTCATATTATCCATGCTGGAACAACACGCCGATTATGCAAACTCCAGCAAGGCCAAAAATATTCTGAAAAACTGGGAAACCGAACGCAAACATTTTAAATTCACGATTCCGCTTTGGTTATATAGAACACAGACAGCCGAGTTTTTAAGCCAAACACTGGATCGCAAAGCAATGATCGAGGAATTAGCGGTCGCTTACGCTGCTCGGCAAATCGAACAAATGAAATCAGCCTATCGGCAAAAACAACCATTATTCGGCGGCTTAATCCCCGGTTACGGAGAAACCGACACTACCTTGACCTTTAGGCTTGTCAACAGCTATGCAGTGATCGACAAAGCCTTTCGAATAGCCAGCGAGCAATTAAAGCTCCATGCCGGTCCGGTGACGTCCGAAGTTATCGAAAAAGCCGCTTGGAAATTGATTGAAACCCGTCCGCGTAAAATTCAGGACGCCCTGGTTAAGGAAACCCGTGAAGCCTTTAGTAATTACAGCGACGAACAACTCAGCTGGCTATTGGCCGGCAAACGCCTGACCGATTATAAAACTGCTCTTGCGAACCGTGATGTGCAAAGCATCTATTCGATCGGCTCGACCGCTTGGATCATGGAACAAGACAAAATCAATCGCGAAGCCTTAACCGGTATTCCAGCCATTGAACAATATCTCGCGGGATTGGTTGGCTCCGGCATTATTCAAGAAATGATGGCACCGACCGCGGCTTAATTTCCAAGCTAACTCTCCTACATACCGGCACATTCCCATAAAATAACTCATGGGTTGCCGGTATACGGTCAATAATTTGTATTTAAACAAGATGAAAACACCTCATATTCCACTTAATGCTCCCTACAGCGATAGCCAAAAAGCTTGGCTTAGCGGCTTTTTTGCAGGCATGCATACGCAAATGATTCAAAGCGCCGGAAGCAAGAGTCAGGCTGACGCCCGCACTATTTACATTCTTTACGGTACGCAGACCGGTAACTCGGAAGCGCTCGCCAATGATGCCGCCGCATCCGCGAAAGCCTACGGCTTGAAACCGCTGATTAAAAGCATGGATGAAGTCGAATTAACCCTATTCGAAAAAATAGATTACCTGCTGATTATTACCAGCACTTACGGCGAAGGCGAAATGCCGGATAATGCCCAAATGCTTTGGGATATTGTGGCATCGGACGATGCGCCCTCATTGAAACATATGAAATATTCGGTACTGGCGCTCGGCGATACCAGTTACGATCAATTTTGCCAAGCGGGCATCGAGTGGGATCGAAGGCTTGCCGAACTTGGCGCCGAACGCATCTATGACCGGGTCGACTGCGATGTCGACTTCGAAGAACCGGCCGAAACTTGGATATCGGCCGTCATTCCTTACATGGCTGAGGGCGCCTCGACAACCGTCATCGTCGATTCCGATGCAGCCTTGATCGAAGCGCCGAAATATAGCCGTAAAAACCCATTCCCGGCCAAACTGTTAGTCAACCGTCTGTTAACTGCGGCGGAATCCTCGAAAGAAACACGGCATTATGAAATTTCGATCGCAGGCTCCGAACTAAGCTACGAAGCCGGCGATGCGCTATGCGTGGTTCCGACCAATTGCCCTGATCTGGTCAAAGACATAGCGAAAGCGATCGGTTGCACAGGCGAAGAGGAGGTACCGATCAACGGTGAACTCATGTCCCTGAGTGAAGCCTTACGAATTCATTTCGAAATCAAACTGCCATCCAAGGAATTGATCGAGGAAATCGCGCGCCGGTCCGGCGATCAAGAACTGAATACGCTGCTAGAAGAAAGCGACAAGGAAAAACTGGCTAAGTATCTTTGGGGACGCGATACGCTCGATTTGTTATTGCAATTTCCCAACATGGATATCTCGGCAGCCGAATTCATCGCCTTGTTGAAACCACTACAACACCGCGCCTATTCAATATCGTCGAGCAGCAAGAAATTCCCTGATGCGGTGCATTTGACCGTCGCCAGCGTTCGTTACGAAAGCCATAACCGCCAACACAAAGGAGTGTGTTCGACCTTTCTGGCCGATCTGGTTGATGAAACAACCGATGTCCGCTGTTTTTTTACACCGAACAAGGTTTTTAGGGTTCCCGAAGACAGCAGTTTACCGATGATCATGGTCGGCCCCGGCACCGGTGTCGCACCATTTCGTGCCTTCTTGCAGGAACGCGAAGCACGTCAAGCAACCGGTATGAATTGGTTGTTTTTCGGCGACCGTAATGCTGCGACTGACTTCATTTATCGGGAAGAACTCGAAGCGTTGCAAGCCTCCGGTCTTTTAACGCGGCTGGACTTGGCATTTTCCAGGGATCAGCAGGAAAAAATTTACGTTCAAGACCGAATGCGCGAACACGGCGCGGAATTATTTGCCTGGCTCGAACAAGGCGGCTATTTCTTCGTCTGCGGTGATGCCTACCGCATGGCTAAGGATGTCGACAAAGCGCTACATGATGTGATCGCCGAACACGGACAACTCACCGAACAACAGGCGATCGACTACGTCAATCAATTGAAAAAAGACAAACGCTACGTCCGGGATGTTTATTAAGGCAATTCCCAACGAAAAACATGCCGTAAGAAGGATTTTTTTGCCCATCTGCTGCGTTATAAAAATGATTATACTTCGAGCGGTCATGTTTTCGGCTTTAATGGCAATGCTATTTTGTCCGGTAGCGGCGTGGCGAAAACAGTTACATAGCTTAGCTTAACGCCTGTTTTCGCGTCTTGCATGGGAACAAAATTCCTGCGCCATCCTGACATATTTATTCTTGGATATAGCCATATTACCTATCGCTCCTAGCCAAGGTCTACCTCGGGCTTCATCCAACAGGTTTGCTTCATGAATGATTTTATTCCAGGTCAACGCTGGATTAGTAACACCGAATCCGAACTGGGTTTAGGTATCGTCGTCGAATCCGAATTCAATCGCGTGACAATGCTCTTTTTGGCTACTGGCGAACGCCGCGTGTATGCGAAAGATAACGCCCCCCTAACGCGCGTCATTTTCAGCGAAGGCGATACCATCGACTCCGCCGAAAATATAAAACTGATCGTAACCGACGTCATCGAACGCAACGGTCTGGTCACTTATGTCGGTAAAACCGAAACGGACCAGGAATTGAATCTCGATGAAATTGAATTGAATCATCATATTCAATTCAATAAACCGCAAGATCGCCTATTTACCGGTCAATTCGATCCGAGCACTTGGTTTCAATTGCGTTATCAGACCTGGCAATATTGCCGTGAACATCAGCAGTCGCCGGTCAAAGGACTACAAGGCGGACGGACTTCGCTGATCGCGCATCAATTGTTTATCGCGCATGAAGCAGCTCAACGTCAGACTCCTAGAATCATGCTCGCCGACGAAGTCGGCCTTGGTAAAACCATCGAAGCCGGATTGATTCTGCATCACAGGCTTAATAACGGCCTCAGCAGCCGCGCCCTGATTATCGTGCCTGAAAGCCTTCTGCATCAATGGCTGGTGGAAATGCTCAGACGCTTTAATCTAAGCTTCAGCATTCTCGACGAAGCGCGCTGTCTCGGTATCGAAAACATCGACATCGACTATACCGGCGAATCCGAGCTGGCAACTGAAAATCCGTTCAACACCGAACAATGGGTATTATGCAGCCGGGAGTTTTTCGCGCAACATCCGAAACGGCAACAACAAGCGTTGGAAGCCGGGTGGGATATAGTCATCGTCGACGAAGCCCATCACTTGGAATGGAGCGAAAGCTCGGCCAGCCCGGAGTATTTGTTCATCGAAAATCTCGCCGCGTTGACCCCGGGGTTGATTTTATTGACAGCGACACCGGAACAGCTCGGCAAGGAAAGCCACTTCGCCCGTTTACGCCTGTTGGATCCGGACCGATTCTATAGTTTCAGCATCTTTCTCGAAGAAGAAACACATTTTCAACCCGTTGCCGAAGCCGCCAAATCACTGTTGGCTAATCAAGCACTAACACTGGATGAAAAAGCCCATTTAGCGCGCTTGGTCAAGCATGATCATGTCGAGACACTACTCAAGAACCTGGATAATTCGGAAAAATCTGCATCCGCTCGCGAGGAACTGCTGAAGATATTGCTCGACCATCACGGTACCGGTCGCATCTTGTTCAGAAATTCCCGGCAAACCGTACAAGGCTTTCCAGACCGCGAACGACAGGGTTACGCCTTGACCGGAACTGCATCCGATTCTTTGCAGGACGACCCGCGCACACTTTGGCTCGTCGAAAAAATCAAAGCCTTATCGGGTCAAAAAGCGTTATTGATTTGCAGGCATGCACAAACCGCAATCGCACTCGAACAAATCATCGAAAAGCGTTTCGGCATCGCCGCAGCCGTCTTTCATGAAGGCATGTCGATCATCGAACGCGACCGCGCGGCAGCCTATTTCGCCGATCAAGAAAGCTCGGCGAGACTATTGATCTGTTCCGAAATCGGTAGCGAAGGTCGCAACTTTCAGTTTGTCCATCATTTGATTTTATTTGATTTGCCGAACAACCCTGACCTGTTACAGCAACGCATCGGCCGTCTCGACCGCATCGGTCAACGTCACATCATCGAGATTCATGTGCCTTATCTGGCCGGCAGCCGCGAACATACCTTATTCCGTTGGTACGACGA
Organism: Methylomicrobium sp.; assembly: GCA_007135635.1. Classification (GTDB taxonomy): domain Bacteria; phylum Pseudomonadota; class Gammaproteobacteria; order Methylococcales; family Methylomonadaceae; genus Methylotuvimicrobium. The sequence continues at coordinate 14,652 of SLIO01000102.1, forward strand.
AGGCTTAAATGCCTTCCGCCATAATTCCTCGGCCGGCCAACGCGTTGCTGAACTTTTAGACGAGGAGCTGCAGGCCTCGCTCGAAAGTTGCAATACCGAGTCGATCGATCGACTGATTAGCAAAACCCAAAGCCTGGCGCAGCAAATCGAAACTGAATTGCACAATGGCCGCGACTTGCTGCTCGAATTGAACTCCTGCCGAAAAGAAGAAGCTCAACAACTGATCGACCGACTTCAACAACTCGATAATGAAGGCGTGCTTTGGCCCTACATGGAAGACGTCTTCGAATGTTACGGTGTCAATACCGAATTCCATTCAACCGATTGCTACATTCTAAGACCTAGCGAACATCTTCGCATGGCACATTTTCCAGGGCTTTCCGAAGACGGCTTGACTGTTACCGTGAAGCGCGACATCGCGCTGGCGCGCGAGGAACTGCAATTTTTTACTTGGGAACATCCGATGGTCGTCGCGGCGACGGACATGATTCTATCTAGCGATACCGGTAATGCCTGCGTCAGTGTCATCAAACATGAAAACATGAAAGCCGGCCGTTTTTTATTGGAGTGCCTGTTCATCGTCGAATGCAGCGCACCGCCCGAACTGCAAGTAGGACGGTTTTTGCCGCATACACCTATCCGTATCCTAATCGATCAAAATAAGGCCGACCTGACCGATACGATCGACCATAACGAACTTATCGATTCCGGCAAAAAATTCGACAAAACACAGATCGTCGCTTTTTTGAACAGTCAACGCAAATATCTGACTACCCTGCTCGATATCGCCGAACAAAATGCCCACTCGCAGATGAAACGGTTGATTGAGGACAGTCAAAAAACCATGCTGGATACAATGACCGGCGAAATCAAACGGCTAACTCGGCTAAAACAAGTCAACCCGTCGATTCGCGAAGATGAAATCGAATTCCTGAAAGAAACCACAATGCTGCTGCACGAAAACATACAAGACGCGCAATTAAGGCTCGATGCGGTCAGGTTTGTCATTACCAGTTAAAAGCACCTGTCAATGAAAAAAGTCACTGTCGAAAATTACCGCGAGGACAAATACTATCCTCGCATCATTAAAGCAACGGCTGAATTACTGACGGAACAAGGTTATGTTGCACCGGTCCGGCTGTTCCAAAAAATGGAATTATTAGCGGAACAGGACATCGTAGCCTGGCGCCGGGGCCGGCTACATTATTTGGAAAAAGCCATTCGCTGCAACTTGGCTCAAGCCAGCCGGGTTCTTCGAATACTGAGATTCCATGCGCACGACTTAAATCTCAAACCCTCGAGTACGGTATATCTACGCAAGCAACCCGGCAACCGAATGCCGCTTAAATTCACCAAATCGGGCGACAAAAAACTCGAGGAAGCTTATGCCACACACCTGGTATCGCCTCGATTGAAAGCCGCTAAGAAACAGGCCGGAACAGTGGGTGTCGCTGCAGAAAACCCGGTAGCGCAACCAAGCATCGGATCGGGTGAATAGAGCAAATTCATCCGCCTTTATCCGCAATTATCCCTTTTGTACTTCAAATTTCGGCAGTGCTTAAGGAGGCATCGGGGTGCTCGGCCCCTCACCTAGCGCTAGGTGAGGGGCCAGCATGGAGCTGGCTAGAGCCTACAGGGACGTATCTACGACGTCCTTTGACGGGCACCTCGGCGCCGAATTTTGATCTCCGATGAGCATAACTTCACAATCCGCTTGCCGAAGTGTTCAATAATATTCCTTGATGTAAGCATAAGCCCGATCAAACAAGGCCTGATCCTTATGCAATTGGTACTTTAACAACGCTTTGCGTAAAGATTTTTGCACCTCGCGTTCGCCGGAAGAGGAATGCTGTCAACCGGGAAATCGCACCACACGAACGATAGCGTCTATATCGGCGACGATGCGTTCCACGACGGCCGGCGTTTGATCGGTTTTCAACTCCAGGAACAGCTCGGTCAGGGCCGCTTGCGGTGATTTTTCCTGTAACGCTGCTTCAGCCTGAAGCGTCTCCTTCGCCAGCTTGCACAGCTCTTTGACGAACTCGATCGAGCTGATCAAGCCCTTCTCTGCCTTGTCGCGCAATGCTTCCAATAATTCGCTGAGCTTTTTGAACTCGGGAAGATCCGCGTGCTTTTGAAACCGCTTGACCAGCACCCTTTCCAATTGTTTGGTTTTCTTCGGATCGGGGTGGTTGAAAATATCTTCGATGACATCGGCATCCAATACATACTCTTCCAAAATATGCACATCGCCGCCATGGATGTTTTCGTGAATCAATTGCGTGGTTTGCGCGCCCAACGACAGCCAGAGCAGCTTGCCGATATTGTCGGACGCCGGTTTAACCGACTCGTAGACTTGAGCGAGCCATTTGTAATCATTCTGGTATAAGTTCAAGAGATTATCCGGCGATAACGACTCCCATAGCTTCGCCAAATACTTAAAATCAAGGGCAAAGGCATCCTTTTTCTCGTTACTGTTGATGGCGTTCTGCGCGGCTTCCAAGCCTTCAAAACCTTCCAAGGTTCGATCTACGCCGGCAAAATGGGCCAACGTTTCCCGGATGGCTTCCGGTAATTGCTCTTTCAATGCCGACAGATTGGTGATGACCTGCTTGACGCTTTCTTCGTTGAACTCCAAGGCTTTGGCGGCATCGTCGAACACGCCGAAATAATCGACGATCCGGCCGAAGGTTTTGTGCGGGTATAAGCGATTGGTGCGGCAGATGGCCTGCAACAACGTGTGATCTTTTAACGATTTATCCAGGTACAGCGTTTGCAATATTGGCGAATCGAATCCGGTCAGCAGTTTGGCGGTGACGATGATGAATTTCAGTTCGGAATGGGGATCGTTAAACTCATCGACCACCTTTTCCTGTGCCGACTTATCCAGCGCCCACTTTTGCTTAAATTCGAAATCGTCATTGGCGGAAGTGGAAATGACTATCCGGCTGGCCTCGGTCGGAAAATACTTGTCCAGCTCCTCCTTGTAGTGCACGCAAGTTTATCGATCCGGGGTGACGATCATGGCCTTGAAGCCTTGCGGTTCGACCTTTTCCTTGAAATGCACGGCAATGTCGGCCAGGATTTTAGAAACGCGCTCCGGCGACTTCAAGAACGCCGCCATCTTGGCCGACTTGCGGTTCAAGGCATCGGCTTCTTCATCGGTCAAGGCGGCGCTGTCTTTGAAATCGGCAAAGGCTTGATCGATGGCGTCCTCGTCGACATGCACATCCACCAAGCGAGGCTCGAAATGCAGCGGCAAGGTCGCTTCATCGCGAATCGAATCGTGAAAGGTATAACGCGACAAATAGCCGCCTTGATCTTCCTCCGCGCCAAAGGCCCAGAAGGTATTCTTATCGGCCTTGTTGACCGGCGTGCCGGTTAGGCCGAACAAAAAAACATTCGGCAACGCCGCGCGCATTTGCCTGCCCAAGTCGCCTTCCTGAGTGCGATGCGCCTCATCGACCAGCACGATGATATTGTCGCGGGTATTCATATTCGGCTTGGCATCGCGGAACTTGTGAATCATCGAGATGATGATCTTGCGGGTGTCGCGTTCCAATACGCTGATGCTGTCGGTGGTTTCCACATTCGCAAAGTCTGCGGCATTGAACGTACCGCTGATTTGAGTATCCAAATCGGTGCGGTCCACCAACACAATCACGGTCGGACTCTTAAGCTCAGACGCTCTACGCAGTTTTTGCGCGGCGAACACCA
>SLIO01000139.1 GCA_007135635.1 Methylomicrobium sp.
ACTCCTGCAAGCCTTCCGGCCATGGAAACATTTGTTAGCGGAAATTGAGCCGGGCATATACGCGAAAAGCGGAACCCTAACCGGCGTCAGTTCGTTAGCAGGGTATATGGTTAAACGCGGAGAGTGGCAGCCTTTTGCTATCGTAATGAATGAAAATGTACCTTATCAATTGAGAAATCGTATCGCTAGAGAGCTATCTATGAGATAAGGATACGGTAAAAAATGTCCCTAAATGGTTCCCACGCTACCCTGCGCTCATCGTTATAGATAAATCGTAGATGCCGTCTTGCCTTCTTAGCTAATGCGACTTCGATGCCATTTATTATTACCTAACGTACCCGACTTCGAAATCGCGATCAGGGGATCGCTACCACAGAGCACCCGTCGCCCAACTGTGGGAGCGACGCCTTCGTCGCGACTATCGAAGCCACTGACCTTTGATATCCGAAGATTTATCAAACAATCCCTACGATTTATCTATAACGATGAGCGCTCAGCGCGAGAATGATGGTTATATGAGGCCCTATGCTAAGAAATATGCACAAAATAACTGCTACAAGTAGTAGGCTTTGCGGCGATTCGGTGACTCGCTTGACAGGACGCCGTGAATACTTCCATGTAGGCTTGACGGCGGCGTTCCCTTCCGCCGACACCTGTCAAGCGAGCCACCGAACCCCCACCCAGAAGTTGTCGAAGTTATTTCATGCTCGTTCCTAAGCAACTGGAAAGGAGTGAGCAGTTGAGAGCCCCGATATAATGTTCGCTTTGTAAAGTCCGGTGCTGATGATCACAACCCAGTTTTTACCGACTTCACTGTAGGAGACAGGGTATTGATTTCACGCGAAATATTCGAATAAAGTTCAAGGGTCCAATCGGGTAATTTTTCGGTGCCGGGCACCAGAGGATAAACCCTCGGGTCATGCGGTGCAATCACGACCTTTACATTGTCGACGCCCACATTGGCGGTTAACACGAAAAGCTCTTCAATCGCTTCATCACCCATGGCTAGGCAACCGATGGAACTGGCTTTGCCATGAATGAAAATATCCGACCCCGGTTTGATACGTCCCTCCTGCCAAGCATGGAAGCGATCGAATTCGTTGGGGTAATTGATTTTCATCGACAAGTGATAATGGCTATTCGGGTTCAGTCCTTCGATGCGGTAAATACCTTCCGGCACCTGCCTGTCGCCTTGGCGTAATTTAGGGCCGGCCCCGCCGCTGGCAGCCTGAATGTCGTAGTCGCGAATGAACTGGAATTCGCCGCTGTCCTTGGCCCATAGCTCCAGTTTCTTCTCCTGTTTCAGAGCGATGAAAACGACTTCCCGTGGCGGATAAGAAACGTTGGCCTTGGCGAAATAGGGAGCAAGTTTGAGCGTTGCATACGGACCGTAAGCCTGCAGGACATCATCGACAGTTCTTTGACCGTCCAACGACGGCGGCGGAACGAAATAAAGGTTGCGGTCAGGCTGACCTTGCGGTTCGACGGCAGCGATGGTGGCAATGGCGCCGCCGGAAATCGCGGCAGGCTTTGGCGCGACGCATGCACCTAGCAATACTGACATGACCAGGCCGAAAACGATTTTGGCAGTTGATTTCATAAAATTATGTTGGAAATGAATTCATAACCCGCTTAGTTTAAGCACCCTCTCCCATGTCCGCAAGCTCTAAGGCTTACCCAGTCGAAACAGGATTCGTAAGCTTGGCTTTTTCGTGTTTTGACGCAATTTGAAAGCACTGGTTACAATGAAGGTTCATTTTATTGCGCGATAATAACTGAACCAGACCATGCCAATACCTCGTTTATACTATATTCATGACCCCATGTGCAGTTGGTGCTATGCATTCAAATCGAGCTTTAATGCCTTGCAAAGGGACTTGCCACGGTCTATCCGTTTTATTTACCTGCTGGGCGGTTTGGCGCCGGACTCCACCACACCAATGCCTGAATCTATGCGGCAAACCATTCAACAAACCTGGCACAGAATCGAACAAATCGTTCCTAAAGTCCGGTTTAATTTTGACTTTTGGGCTTTCAATACGCCAATCCGTTCAACTTACCCGGCCTGCCGAGCGCTGTTAGCAGCCAGAAAGCAAAGTCCAGATCATGAGATCCCCATGTTACAGGCTATACAGTCGGCCTATTATGAACGGGCTCATAACCCGTCGCTGACCGACACTCTTCAGGAATGCGCCGCCGAAATCGGCTTGGATGCCGCTCTATTCGGCAAAGACTTGTTGAGCCCAGCGATTGAACAGGAATTACAGCAAGAAATTCAATTGGCCAGAAGCATGGCCGTGTCGAGCTATCCGTCTTTACGTTTGCTGCATAATGATGATCTGTTTACCATTCGCATTGACTATCTCGATCATCGGGCTATGCTCGATGAAATAGCCAGCATCCTGCAAGCCTTTTGAGCCTTATTCAAAACCCACGCCTTTATCCTATCGACGCGATAAACTATGGATCATGCCGTATGAACGATCAACTATCAGGTGAATAATGGAACAGAAAGAAGAAGACTTGGCGCAAATAGAATCACTGACACTCAGTCATTATCAAAACAATGCCGAAGACTTTTGGCAGGGTACCAAAGACCATGACGTGACCCAGAACTATGCGGCCTTTTTAGCGCGGCTGCCTAAAGATAAAGCGCTGGATATTTTAGATTTTGGCTGCGGGCCGGGACGCGATGTTCACTATTTTAAGTCAATGGGACACCGACCGGTCGGCCTGGATGGTTGCGCAACGTTTTGCATGATGGCCCAAAGTTATACAGGCTGCGAGATTCTGCATCAGAATTTCCTTAACCTAGACCTAGCCAAAAAACGTTTCGATGGCATTTTCGCCAATGCCTCGTTATTTCATGTGCCGAGCCGGGAACTGTCGCGCGTACTCAAGAGTTTGCACGCCACATTAAGGCCCGGCGGTATTTTATTTTCCTCGAATCCACGCGGCAATGACGAGGAAGGTTGGGCGGGGCAACGCTACGGTCACTTCATGACCTTCGAAACCAGTAAACAGTATTTGGAAAAAGCCGGCTTCACTGTCCTCGAGCATTATTACCGCCCCAAAGACAGACCCGTTCATGAGCAGCCTTGGCTAGCGATAGTCGCGGGGAACCTCTGACCCTAATCAAAAAAATCGTTTTTGTTCGGCAACGTGAACCCAGCACCTAAGGATTTCGCGAAAAATAACTTCCTGTAGTTATGAGCTTTGTCGAGGGTTCGGTTACTCGCCTAGCAGAATGTAAGCGGTAGACCACGTCTGAAAACGGCAGTAGCGTAGGTCGGGTTAGCGCTAGGATAACCCGACCTACCCACCTAAAGTATTAAACGCTGTAGACTGCTTGGAACTGGCGATTGTGCGCTACAGTCAACTATGGGGCATCATAATCGCCCTAACAAGTCGGCTTTTTTGGCATTGTATTCATCGTCAGTCAATATGCCTTTATTTTTCAGATCAGTCAGCTTTTCGATAGTCACAAAAATATCCTCTTCATGACTGGATGCGGGCTTATTGGATGCAGCCGGCTGCTGGACAGGTTTAGACTTGGCCTCCATTGGCACGTTGTCCACCGAAATGACAGGCAAACTATTTACGTCGACCAAACCGTATTGACTGGTAAATGACAAAGAACCCCCTACCGACTGTTGCTGAGAAAACCCACTAATTTGATGATCCAGCGTGTCGTAAAGCGTTACATGCCCATTGACCTCAATCGCCAACCGGTGAATAGTCGCAAAATAGGCATAACGTACATTATTTTGTGCTCCTGTACTGCTGGGAAATTGGAGTCCTGCTGGCCACCAGTTTGCAGACCGAGTACTTGAAGGCGGGACAAATAGGCTAACCGGCCCCGATGGCCCGTTGCTATTTTGCTGTTGTTGGCCGCCAGAAGAGCTGCTTTGCTGCTGAGATCCTTGCGATTGCGACTGGAAAGACCCCGTTTGAAGCAAATTCGGCTGGCTGGCGACTAAATCGGACAATTCTTGACACAAGCCAGCAATGGCGTTTTTGAGTTGATTATTGAACATATCGCCCACCATAATCATTCCTCCTCGCATCCATTGCCCCGAGCCGCCGAATTCAGGGTGATTGAATTGAGCCATCGTTCCGTTACCATTGATCACGGATTGCAGGAGGCTGAACACCGCATCAAAGCTAAAATGATAACGCTGAGCGAGTTGATTGATAATTGTAGAGCCTTCCGGTGTAAGCTGATTCATTGAATTTTCCGCCAAAGTATAAAATTGAGAACTTTTACTTCTTGCTATTTCCGATAAATTACCCAAGCCATGAAGCAACAGATTCGAATTGCATGATGTCGGGAAACAAGTATCGGTCAAACTATCGTTTGTTGGTAAAGCCCACCCTGTCATCAAGTTAGCCTTTATGTCGGTATCCAGGCTATATGGATGCATTCAAACCATTGTCATCCCTGGCTTCCGAATTCCGGTAATCCATTCTGGAATGATGTTTTTGGTTAACGCAATAACAGTGAGATAGGATTTAGCCAATAGAAAGAGTGAGACGATTTGCTTGCTTTGTCAATAACTTTCATAAAACTATTGGAAGTCAATAAAATGTCGGGATTTATAGCACATGCCCTGTCCGGTTTAACCTAAATTCGGCAGTTTAACCATGAAGCACATGAAGCATATGAAGTTCATAAAGTATTTCAAGAGATCACCTAAATAGTCCCGCTACCCCATTGGGTCAATGAAAGATCTATACAAACGAATAAGAAGTTATTGAACTTAATTCTTATTCTTCACGATCTTCATGGTGAAATGCTTTTTCTAGCAGCGTTGCCCGGATGGAGAGTAGCGCAATCCGGGAAGTTCGAAGCCACGCCATTCCAGTATTCCACTCCGCTGCATACGAACTCCGTTACCCAGAACTTTATTTATCACGAAATCCTAAGAGGTAATTCGTTGTATGATTGGTAAAAAAGTCCTCAACCATGTCTATTGGCATTTTAGCTTAACCGGCGAGCAATCCCTCGAAGTTCAGCAACGCATTAGCGAAGCAGAGCGCCTGACCGGTTGCCGTGCGGAGCGCGATTAAAATATCGTCAAATATGAAATCAACGGAGCGGCCCTGTCACTACTGCACTATCCGGATTTTTTCGACGCCCCCTTCCCTGTCCTGGCAACGAGTTATCGCATCGACTTAAACAGCAAACGAGTCGAAAAACGCAGCTATCAACACTCATACAATCCGCCCGTTCTGCACCGTAAAGAACTGTTATTCGGCCAACAGCATCCCCGTAGCCCGGAATACCGGGAGCTGACCGCTACCGCCGAACAACTCGGACTA
>SLIO01000010.1 GCA_007135635.1 Methylomicrobium sp.
CCCCGGGATTGCATTTTTATACGATGAATCAATCCGCGCCAACGTTGGCGATTTGGAATAATTTGAATTTATCGGATTAATCAAAAAGGATCGATGGTTTATCGAGAAAAGGGCGAAAGCCCTTTTTTTGTGACCGCGCGAAGTATAACTCACAGGTCATGGGTGTTTGAGATGAGAGTTTCCCGTTTATATGTGCAAGAAGGCCTTGGCAAAAATCGAACCGTAGAGCTTAACGGCGATGCGGCTCATTATGTCAGAACGGTTTTACGACTGAAGAAAGATTCGAGCTTGATCGTTTTCGATGGCAAGGGCGGCGAATATACAGCGGTTGTTGCAGAAGCGAGCAAAAAAAGAGTCGCTCTCGATCTGGGGCAATGGCATGACCGGAAAATTGAGTCTAACTTGACGATTAATCTGGGCCTTGCGATATCGCGAGGCGATAAGATGGATTGGGCCGTACAGAAAGCCGTAGAATTAGGTGTTAACCGGATCACGCCGCTGGTGACCGAGCGGTGTGTCGTACAATTGAAAGGTGAAAAGCAACAGCAGCGGTTGATGCATTGGCAAAAAATAGTGCAGCATGCGGCCGAACAATGCGGTAGAACCGTTTTACCGGCATTGAGTCCGATTGACGATTTGACCGATTGGGTCGACAAACAAGCAGGTTTGAGAATTTTCTTGGATCCTTATGCCGAAACGAGTTTGTCTCAGCTTAAGCCGCTAAATGATCAGGTTACCTTGCTATCCGGTCCGGAGGGCGGATTTGCCGATCATGAGCGGGATATGGCCAAAGCTGAGGGGTTTATACCGGTTCGTCTGGGTGCCAGAGTCTTGCGCACCGAAACGGCAGCGTTGGCATCTATTGCCTCGCTACAGATGCTATGGGGCGATTTTGGAAGTAGTACACAATCATGAAATATCTTGTTTATAGTTTGATGCCATTGGCGGTCTTGTTGGTGGCGGCGTCGCTTGGTTGCGTGGTGGGTTATTTTATATGGCTGGGTTTCGGCGATCAGTTCCCGCTGCATAAAATCATCAGCAAGGTCGGTAAGTTATTCTTGGTGTTGAGTATTTTCCCGGTCATGGCGATGCTTCATCTCAATGGTCGGGATTTGGGTTTTGCCGATAAGGCTATGATGCTGCGGCAATTCGGTTATGGGCTAGGCTTAGGTATTTTGACCTTGCTGCCGGTCTTTATCGTACTCTATTTCGCGGGCGTTCATGTCATTGATGAGACACGATCCTGGTCGTTTTCTTGGGTTTTGCAAAAATTTGTTGTCGGGTTCTTATTGGCCCTGCTGATATCGCTGGCCGAAGAACCGATTTTTAGAGGTATTCTGTTCGTCGGCCTCAAACAAAGAATGCCGGTAATCGGAGCGGTACTGATCAGTTCATTTTATTACGGCATTCTGCATTTTCTCGATAGTCATAGCCGCTTTGCGAATGAAGAGGTTACCTTTTTTAGCGGATTCATTTTGTTGAAAGAAGCGCTGCTAAATATTTTGAATCCCGATATTGTGCTCGCTTTTTTGGCGTTGATGATGGTCGGAGTATTTCTGGGCGTCGTTAGGTCGAGAGTACCGAATAGTCTGGCCTTATGTATCGGCTGTCACACCGCTTGGGTTTGGCAGATAAAATTTAATAAGTCCTTATTCAACGTTGATCCTCAATCGCCGAATCTTTATTTGGTGAGCAGTTATGACGGTGTGGTCGGTCCGTTGGTGACCGTTTGGATGCTCTTAGTGGTGTTTTGCTATATCGGCTATCGATATTTAAAATTACGCTGATTCGGTTTAATCGCGAAAATTATTGAATTGCAGCGGCATTTCAAAGTTTTCGGCTTTGAGCATTTGAATGACTTGCTGCAAATCGTCTCTTTTATTCCCGGTGACCCTCACTTTTTCGCCTTGTATCGCGGCTTGTACTTTGAGTTTCTTGTCTTTAACCAATTTAACGATTTTTTTGGCAAGTAGCGATTCGATGCCTTGCTTGAGTTCGACGATTTGCTGAGCCGTTCTGCCGGTGGTCTTGGGGTCGTTGATTTCCATACAACTGATGTCGATGCCGCGTTTGGTCAGTTTCATTTGCAAGATGTCGAGCATCTGTTGCAATTGAAATTCCGAGCCGGCGCTCATCGTGATCGTATCGTCCTTGAGTTCGTATGTCGCGCCGGAGCCTTTAAAATCGAAGCGCGTCGTGACTTCCCTATTAGCCTGGTCGACGGCGTTATGCGCTTCGTGCGAGTCGTATTCGGAAACTATGTCAAAAGATGGCATGATGTAATGAATGGTTTTAAAAAGGCAATATAAGACGATTGTTTGTTTTATTCAAGACGGGCTTGCATCGGTATTTTTTTGTTGTTTCAGATTTTCAGTAATCGCATGAATCCTTAACCGGCGAATAGCGGCACCGATTTGCGCGCCTTCCAGGCCGGATTTGAGCACGCCGGAAATGTCGATGTCACCTCCAGCTTGAGCGGCTTTCAAAATATAGCAGGCTTGTGGATAAGAGGTGTTTTCCTTTCCGGCTCTGCCTCTCGCATCCGCTTCGCAAGCCAATAAGAAATCTTTTAGGGTTGAGGTGTTTTTAAATGCTCCCAGATTTAACAGCAGGTCGGTTAAGGTGGTCGGGCGCAGTTCGAAAGCTCTATGCGCAAGTGTGTGATAGCGCATGACCTGTTTAGCGAGCATTCTATAATGGTTCGGTACTCGTATTCGGTCGGCTAATTGCTCGAGCAGAGGCAGGCCGGTTTTTTCGTGACCGTAGTGATGAGGAAGTCGTTCTGTTGGTGAGGTCGCCTTGCCGAGATCATGCACTAATACGGCAAAACGTATTTCGGGTTTTTCGGACAGATGTGCCGCTTGGTCGAGACTCAGCATCGTATGAATACCGGTGTCGATTTCAGGGTGATGTTGTTGCGGTTGCGGAATGCCGAATAGGGCGTCTATTTCCGGGAATATTTTGGCCAACGCACCGCATTCTCTGAGGGCATAAAAAAAAGCCGATGGCGTTTTTTCGATGAGTGCTTTATATAACTCGGCCCAGACGCGTTCGGGAACGAGATAGTCGATTTCACCGCTTAGTACCATTTGTTGCATGAGTCTCAAGGTTTCATCGGCAATGTGAAAACCTAAATGCGCATAGCGGGCGGCAAAGCGCGCAACCCGCATCACTCGGACCGGGTCCTCGCTGAAAGCTGGGGAGACATGGCGTAATATACGGTTTTTTAGATCGGCAATACCGTTGAACGGATCGATGACTTCGCCATCCGAGCTCATTGCGATGGCATTGATAGTCAAGTCGCGGCGCAGAAGGTCTTGTTCCAGGCTGACGTCTGGCGCACTGTGAATGCTGAATCCTTTGTAACCTGGGCCAGTTTTGCGTTCGGTGCGAGCCAGCGCGTATTCCTCGCTGCTTTCCGGATGTAGAAATACCGGAAAATCTTTGCCTACCGGTCTAAATCCTTTTTTTAGCATCGATTCCGGCGTTTCATCGAGCACGACCCAATCTCTTTCGGTCACGGGAAGATTGAGTAACTGGTCGCGTACAGCGCCGCCGACTAAATAGGTTTTCATGACTATGATTCGTTTTCCTATATTAGGGTTAGTATAATGCCTGATCCGATTCTTAAAAAATATCAGCAGTTCCCAGTTTATGGAATTTCGCTGTGTTTAGGGGAAGAATGCTTGTCGATTAACGCTGGGGTTCCAATCAAAGACCTAGCAACAAAATTAACGAAGATGATTTTTATTGATTCGTGGATTAATGATAACCGATGATCTATGGATTTAGATGCTGGGTGAATTAATACCTGTAGGCTCTAAACGCTAATGCCGAAATTTGAATTTCGATAGATATAACAAATAAAGTGGAGGAGTGAGTGCTCGAAATTTTTATATTAAGCATTTTTGCTGGAGCGGTTGGCGGATTAATAGCGGGATTGTTTGGTATCGGTGGCGGTTTGATATTAGTGCCGATACTTGTTTTGTTGTTTAAGGCGCACGAATTTTCGCCAGATTATATCATGCAGATGGCGGTTGCGACCTCGTTGGCGACCATTGTGCTGACTTCGTTTTCGGCGATTTTGGCTCATCACCGATTGGGATCAGTCCTGTGGAGTAAAGTATACCGATTGGCTCCGGGCATTATTATCGGATCAGTTGTAGGTGCCGCCATTGCCGATATGATATCGGCAGACTCGCTACGTATTTTGTTTGCGATTTTTCTGTTGTGTGTAGGCTTGCAGATGGCATTTCAAATCAAGCCGAAAGCAGGCGCGATGCAGCAATCGCGAGCACTGGATGCTGCAGTTGCCGTTGTTATCGGAGCCTTTTCATCATTGTTAGGTATCGGAGGGGGGACCATGACGGTGCCTTATTTGGTGCACGGACAATATTCGGTACGTAATGCGGTGGGCATTGCCAGTGCTTGCGGACTACCGATCGCGATCGGAGGTACACTCAGTTATATGTTGTTAGGCTATGGAAAATCCGGCTTGCCTGCAGGCAGTTGGGGTTATGTTTATTTGCCCGCGTTTGCCGGCATTGTGTTATTGAGTATGTACACCGCGCCATTGGGGGCAAAATTGGCTAATAAACTTCCCGAGCGAACTATGAAACGTTACTTTTCACTCTTAATTTTTGTCATGGCGGCAAAATTACTTTCGGAATGATCAGCTTGTTAGCACGGAGGTCTAGCGCTTCGGAAACTATATTGAACAAGTTGATTCTAATGTCAAATATTTCATAGTATAATTTTCGGTTATTTTTCTGACTGTAAGGAGTGGGTATGCGAGTGATTCAGGAAGCTCTCACGTTTGATGATGTTTTACTGGTGCCGGCGCATTCGGCGGTTTTGCCTCGCGATGTGGACTTAAAAACCCGATTGACGCGCGATATTACGCTTAATATCCCTTTGATTTCCGCAGCGATGGATACGGTAACAGAATCGAGGCTCGCTATCGCAATTGCACAGGAGGGTGGGATCGGTATTATTCATAAAAACATGACTGCGGAACAACAAGCGAGGGAAGTGTTGCGAGTCAAAAAATACGAAAGCGGGGTGATCAAGGATCCAATTACCGTATCGCCAAATGTTAGTATTCGTGAAGTGCTAGCACTGACACGGTCAAAAAACATTTCCGGCGTGCCTGTGGTAGATGGCGATAATTTGGTCGGTATTGTGACAAGCCGCGATTTACGCTTCGAAACTCGCTTCGATGAGCCGGTTTCGAAAGTGATGACGCCAAAAGAACGCTTGATCACGGTTAATGAGAACGCTGATCACAAGGAAGCTATCGAAC